>JASFMF010000161.1:0-5063 GCA_050117705.1 Phycisphaerales bacterium | reverse complement strand
CCATTATCCGAATACTCGATTATGCTCCTGGCGGCGACCTGGGCCTTTGTAACCGCTATATCATACGAAATCTTCCCGGCCACCTGCAAATTTTTCTCTTTGGCTTTTTCCTCTATTGCCTTTGTGATAGTCGGATTAATATCGTATTTGTTGATACATACCACTATGGGAATCTTAAAATGCTCGGCCAATTCAATTACTCTATCGAGGTCGTGCTGGCCTGAAACAGTCGGCTCGGTAACGGCCAATACCAAATTGGCTCCGCTGATAGATGCAATTACCGGGCAGCCTATACCGGGCGAGCCGTCAACGATTACCAGTTCTTTATTCTGCTCGTTTGCGATTTTTTTTGATTGCTTACGAATTAAGCTGACCAGCTTGCCGCTGTTCTCCTGTCCCGGCCTAAGTCTGGCATGCACCATAGGCCCGAACCTTGTATCCGAAACGAACCACCGGCCGTTGATGGCATCCTTAAATTCTATTGCGTTGACCGGACAAAACTCAGCGCAGATGCCGCAGCCTTCGCAGGATATAGAATCGACCGTATAAGTCTTCTGGACGGTGTCATTGGCCGGGCCGTTGAACGTTACCGCTCCGAAATTGCACACTTCCTTACATCTGCCGCAGCCGATACATTTTTCCACCATGACGGATGCTGATTTGCCCCCGCTGAAATCGGAGCTTTGTTTCACGTCAGGCTGTAATAATAAATGCAGGTCCGCCGCATCTACGTCGCAGTCCGCCAGCACTGCATTATTTGCGAGCGCCGCGAACGAGCCGACGATGCTTGTCTTGCCCGTACCACCTTTTCCACTAATGACAACTATTTCCTTCAACTTCGTTTTTCCTCACTTTCTACTTTTTCTTTTCACCTTTTATAACATATAAACTGGCTAATTTATGGTCTCGGGTTTGGAATATTTCCGTTCCCTTAATTCCTAAAAAATATTCTGTTCGAGTAGAAAAATACCTGGCAATTGTTCTCTCGATATCCTTTAAGTCTGTATGTCTGATTTTGTTTACATAAGAGGCTGGATTTCTCACTTTTTCCTTAAAGAATTTAGACTCCGGATTAAGCAGCATAACCAAAAGTTTGCCGCTTCCTCTAAGTATCCGGGCGGTTTCTTTAACAGCTTGCTTATACTTTTCAATAAACTGCATTGAGGTAATGTAAATAACCGTATCGAAACAATATTCCGAAAAACCCATATTTTCCGCTGAGCCTACCATAGTTCTTATGTTGTCTGATGCCCGGCCCAAAGCCTCTTTTGAAATATCCAAACCTGTGACATTAAAATCATGTTCAGCCAGCCCTGCCTCTATTATCGCCGGTCCACAACCAATACTTAAAACATCCTTTGTCCCTTTTAGTTCCTGTAAAACATATTCTAATTCGGCTTTAAAAACCTTTCTCCAAAATTTCGTACTGCAGGATTGCAAATACTTTTCCATACAGCCGGCCCTCTACTTATGCGAAAAACTTTTCACGCCACCACAGGAAGTGTCCCCAGGGATTATCAAGTGCATATTTATCATCCTCCGGAGCACCGGGCCAGGATTTTATTTCATCTAACAACATCTCACAAGGCTCGTCTTCTGCCAGAAGTCTATACGCACATTTGACAAGTAAGAACTTCATATGAGCTTCACCTTCATCCGGATTATGGTCCGGATGAAACTGTATAGACGCGTGTCTGTACGCTTTTTTCAGTGCTTCTTTGCCTGCATCCTCTTCAACGCCAAGAATTTTACGTGCCGCACGGCGGGCTTCTAAGTCATGAGATATTCTTTGGCCGAATTCGTAATCATCGCTTTTCATCGGATTTTTCTTTCACGCTCTCTAAATAGCCACAAAGTTTTGAAAAAAGCTTCACGTATTCCTGCAATGTATCTACAATCATCTTGCCGGACGAATATGCCTCGGCGATGCGTCTGTCATCGGGTAGCTTTAAAACTATTTCGATATTTTCGGCTTCGCAATATTTTTCCACCTCGTTATTACCTATCCCGTCGCGGTTAACGGCCACGACAAACGGCAAACCCATTTCACGAACTAACTCAACCGCCAGCTTCAAGTCATTTAAGCCGAACGGCGTCGGCTCGGTAACGAGCAAAACAAAATCCGTCCCCTTCAGCGCCTCAACCACCGGGCATGATGTCCCCGGCGGAACATCTACAACCGCTATGTAACCGTCCTTTATATTCTTTTTGACTTCTTTTATTACCGATGGCGTCCGCACATGACCGATACGTAACATGCCGCTGGAAAAATCAACGCCGTCTGCATTACCGTATTGTATCTCTCCGATATCGAGCGGCTTTGGAGTAACAGCACCCGCCGGACAGATTAGCCGACAGCCCCCGCAAGAATGACAAAGCTGTTCGAAAGTCAGCACATTTTCTTTGATGCAGACAATTGCGTTATACTGGCAGATTCGACCGCATTGACCGCAGCCGGTGCATTTTTCCGTATCAATCTCCGGCACATCTACGGTTATCTTCCGGCTGCCGTTTATCTGCGGATTCAGGAAAATATGTCCGTTCGGCTCTTCGACGTCACAGTCAAGATACTGGACCTTCTGACCGTCCTTGCAAAGGGTCTTCGCGAGATTGGTGGCAATTGTAGTTTTGCCCGTCCCGCCTTTGCCGCTGGCAACAGCGATAACAAATCCGTCCGGCATCTTACTTGTCAGGCTCCGCAGAAGTCTTTTTTCCTGCGCCCATACCAAAATGCTCCCGGACACTGGGGCCGCTGGCCTCGGCCAATTCGCCTTTTTTGAAAAGCTCAATAACTGGCTCGATCGTTCCTGTTATGCCGGTAAATAACTTAACACCTGCGGCGCTGAGGGTACGCTCGGCATTGGGCCCGCAATTACCTGTCAGTACGGCTTCGGCGCCGGCGTCGATTACGGTTTTAGCCGAGCTTATGCCAGCCCCGCCGGCGGCGGCTGTATTTTCATTTTCGATTACTTCAAAGTCCATAGTATCGGTCTCTGCAATGATGAAAAAAGCCGCTCTTCCAAATCGCTGGTCAACCTTGGAATCTATAGATTCTCCGGTCGAAGTGACTGCAATCTTCATAATATGCCTTTCTCTTTTTTTAAAGTATCACAACCTATTTCTTTTTCTTGCTTTCGGCTGCGAGTTGGTCTATGCGCTTGTTTATTTCCTCAAGGGTATTCTGGAAATAAACCGCCTGCTGTTTCAGGCCTTCGAGTTCCTGCTCGGCCGTAAATGTCACGGCTGGCGGCCCTGCGTAGGGCACATTTGGGCCCATGTAGCCGCCCCCGGCCGGATAACCATATCCCGCTCGTGCCCAGCCGGGCAAACCTGTCGCGTAGTACCAGTTTCTCCTGCCTCGGCCGCCGCCTCGACCCCGGCCCCCAAAGCCGCGGCCGCCAATCGGGTTCATAAAACCGGGCATACCATATCCTGCGCAATATCCCGCAGCTCTACCTGTCATTGGCCCCATACCCGCCGGACCTGTTCCATCTCCACGTGGCATAATTAAGCTCCTTTCAAATTAAAAGTTATTCTCTTGTCATTATCGTCCCACATTCGGGGCAACCTTGTCTATTACACGGTTCACCAACAATGTGCGGCACCTTTTTGCCGCATTTTGGACATACACAGCTTCCTCCCGGCCCTGCGGCGAATTGCCCGCCCATTCGGCCTCTGCCTTTACCCCTGCCCTGTCCCATACCTCGGCCGCCTCCTCGTCCGGTTCCGGCCGGTCCTGTTCCATCTCCGCGTGGCATAATATCAGCTCCTTTCTATAAATTTACTTTGATTTAATCCTTTTAACACCATACTGCCCATTTCACGTTCCAGGTGTCGGGCAAGAACATTACATTTCGGCTTGACTAAGAAAAAGATTTCTTTGTCGGTGTCGCTGAGCGTCTCGTAATTACCCTGGCCTTTTGCAATTAATAAATCAGATTCGTTAAATCTGCGGCGAAACGCTTCCGAACAGCTGTCAAGAATCGTGCCGGGCGCGTCTGAGCCGTTGTCTATCACTTTGACGATATCGGTCAGGCCGACTATCTGGGCGTCTTCCATCGTTACATCATTGAGAATGGGACTGCCTTTTACGACAAAAGTGATTTTTTCGCAGGGCAATTGTTCGACCAGCAGCCGGTCGAAAACTATTTCACCGGTATTATCACCGAGGTAAAGAATATCTTTAGCCTGCGATATCGCTTCTCTGAACTGCTCCAGCGACTTCATATCCAGTTGTTCCGTCAATGACTCTGAAATTGTTCTTTCAACCTTACCTTGCTCTACCGCCGAGTTGACACCGAAGTCGATAATATTGCCCGCAATGGCCAACCGGACCGCCGTCTCTAATGGGTCCGCAGAGTTTTCAACTTGCTCTTTTAATTCAGGGTACATCTGAAGAGCCAGTTTATTGAAGCGATTTTTTACTTCCAGATATGGGTCTTGAACGCCGGTTACCTCGCGAATAAAACGGTGTACTTTCTGTGCCATAGCCGGTGGACTCTGGCTAAAATCCATCTTGCTGCTCAGGTCTAAAACCTTGTGCAGAACCTTTCCATGAATCCGCTCGTTGTCCACTGTCATCCTCACCGAATCAAGCGCTTGCCGAATAATACACGGTACGCAATCAAGGTAGGTTTTCATAAAAAACAAATCTCCACTTTATCTGAGGCGATTCCTTTTTATATTGTCCGCCCATATTTCAGATGCTTTCTCATCTTCTCAATAACTAAGCACTATATATATTATGGGCATATGCCCATAATAGTTCAAGTAAAAAATCCGAAAAATTAAAAAAAAATTCCGTTTGCGGGTTTTTGACGGCTTCAGAAACATGTGAAGACTGAAAAAATGCGTGCAATTGATTAAAATATGGCTAAAATTAGCCGGGTTGGTCATTAGTGCCTGGCCACCGGGAAAATTAAAAATGAGGAAGGAAACATAAGCCCCATTCACCGCCTCATTATGGGGCGTGAAACAGAAAGGATTGGGAAAATAAAATGATGGAAGAAACTATTACAAATACGGTGTTACAGACGAATATAACCGACAGTCAGCCGAGCCGG
>JASFMF010000160.1:0-5065 GCA_050117705.1 Phycisphaerales bacterium | reverse complement strand
TTATATTGTTGCAACTGTCTCCTGCTGCTGTTGAAGATAAATGCCTGGTTATCTATTGCCAGTTGGTTCAGTTCTTTACTGGCTGCTATGCCTTTTTGGAAATTGGCCTTGCGGTTCATTTGATATTGTCGGGTCCTGTCAACATCCCATTGGATTTGTTCAAGCTGCTGTGTCTGGGCCGGACGCGAAAGACCCACGAGCATAGGCTCGAGTATAGGCGGTGCTGCGACCATAGTCGGCTGCGCCGTGGAGAGGCTTAAGGCGACGCCGTCCCAGTTTTCGCCACTTGCCTGGTTGACTACTGCGTTGTACTCGATCAGCACATTTGACTTTTGTGGATTGGCTCGGAGGTTATACTGCTGCTGCCAGTTAGCGCCGTTGACAAGATAGCTTAGCTCGATAGAAGCTTTTCTGCCGGTATCATTGTTAAGGAATAAAACGGCCTGACGTTCAGTGCGTGAGTGGCCCGCCTGTAGTTGGCCGCGTTTACGCTGGAGTAATTCTTTTTCTTTTTCTAATTCGATGATTTTATCCTGAAGTTCCGTGATTTGTTTATGATACTCCAAAGCTTTATGCTCAATAAGTCCGGCAAGTTTTTCGATGGGCTCATAAGTCAGCAATCCCCTGTTGAGGTCGGCGTGCTCTGCGGTAACAGTAAAACTTTTTAGTTCATCGAACATTTTTCCGTAATGCTCGAAATGTTTGAGGTCTCTTTCGGCGCATTTTATTTTATATGCCACATCTTCAATCTGAGCGTCAAGCTGTTTGACTTCTTCTCGCGTGTCCTGTCTGACTGCATATTCACGATACCTTACGCTGAGCACTTTGATATTGTCCGAGGTTTGCGCGTATATACTTTCGGAAACAATCCTTGCCGGCAGGCCCTTTACAATTAGCTCTGAAGCTCCCGCAGGTAAGTCAATGTCTATTTTGCGGGTTACAAGGGCCTGCCCGCGATATACGGTGACCTTTGAGATGGTACCGGTAGTTGTCGGCACATCGGCAAAAGTGACCGAAACCCAAAAGCTAATTACCACGATTGCCAGTGTGAGGGTTTTTGTTTGATTTTTCATTTTTTGCTCCTTCTTAAATAGGTTTTAAAAAAGGTTATTTCACAATATAAATAATACGACATAATCGGTTGAGAGCTCAGTAAAATGGATGTAAAATACGGGGTGTGCTTTTTACAAAACATTTACAAAACGTCATCGCTGATTTCGCCTATAATATAAGTAGGGGCAAGTGTGCTTATGGAACAGAAAGCATCCATACTGGTAGTTGAAGATGAACAAAATATCCGCACGGCGCTGACGGATTTTCTGGAGTTCCACAACTATATAGTCACCGAGGCCGTGGACGGGCTTGAAGCTGAACGAGCTATAGCTGATAAAGAGTTCGATTTGATTCTGCTGGATTTGATGCTGCCGAAAATAAGCGGCGAACAACTCTGTTCCAAATGGCGCCGGGACGGCCTGCAAACTCCGATTATTATGCTTACCGCCAAGGGGCAGGAAAAAGAAAAAATATCAGGCCTGAATCTCGGAGCAGATGACTATATCACCAAGCCTTTTTCGCTCGAAGAGTTGCTGGCCAGAATAAACGCAGTACTGCGCCGTACGGACCCGGCCAGGGCGGTCGGACAGAATTTTATGTTTGCGGATTGGGATGTTGATATAGCAGCGTTGAAAATAAGGTGTGAGGGTAAGGAAGTAGAGATTACAAAACGCGAGGCGGGAATAATACAATATTTCGCTGCCAATCCGAATCGAGTCATAAGCAGAGAAGAGCTTTACAAAGAGGTCTGGGACGATATTATGACCGAACTGGGAACCAGGACTACCGATATGCACATAGCAAAGCTCAGAAGCAAAATCGAACGTGATTCGGCCGACCCGCAGATTATCAAAACCGTTCGCGGAGCCGGCTATAAGTATGAAAATTAATTAGGTCTTAAAGATGTATAAACGTCTTGTTATTTTATCACTGATAATTATTGCGGCCTTGTGCGGGCTGGTGTGGATGGGATACCGTTCCATTGAGATACGCGCACAGGGCATGGAAGGTTCGCGTCTCGGTGAGTTTGCAGAAGTGGCCGAGCAAGTCAGGCGGGATGTCACTCGCAAGCTTGACGAATTCGTACGGACGGAGCAGGAGCGTCCATATACCGACTATCAATATTATTATGTTCCGGAAGATGTCACGCCAACGCAGCGGGTTACTTTATTGCGTTCGCCGTTGGGTGATAGTCTCGACAATGACTTTGCATACGGTAACTTTCAAATCGAACCTGATGGCTCAATCGTAACTCCATATTATTTACCAGGACAAACTCAGGAGAATCAGCAGGGTGGTCTTGTACAGGAGGCTGAAAATAACATAAACAATATCAGATTAAATCTTATGCCTGTATTAGGAAGGTCAGCAGACATCACAAAATTTGATGAAAAGTTAGCGGCGAAAGATATAGATGTTGGTCAGAGAGATGAAATATCCCCTGCCGAAACTAAAGGTAAAGCGGCAAGCCAGGGTAGGCAAACTAAAGGCCAGTCCGCACGAGCGGGAGAGTACCAAATAGAAAGTTTACGTGCTGAGTCTCAGAAAGAACAGGTTTTAAAGCAGATTCGCTCGGTTGTTGCCTCTAACACCGCCCGAAGTCAGGAGCTTCTCGAACAACAAAAGGCTTTTGATGAATCTCAAAGCCAAATGGCGCGCCAGGATGCTGACAGGCTCAATCAGCAAATGACTGATTTACTTGATATGGAACAATCTCTTCAGCCGGAAGTTCAGGCTGATGTGGTCGAGATAAGGATAGAGCCGTTTGTGCCGCTTGTGGTTCCTGATGAGGATGTTCAGCAGTCCATATTTGGCGGACAGGTGTTCATGTTAAGACATGTTCAGATAGAAGACAGACACTTGCTTCAGGGTTTTCAGTTAAATGAAAATAAACTGATAGAGCAGGTAAAAGAGTCTGCATCAAGATTGATGCGAGAAGGAATGCGTTTTGAGCTACCTCAGGTTGAAGAACAGGAAATAACAAGTAAGGATATTGCTTATAAGGCGACGCTAAATTTTGGTTTTGGCGATTTGATATTAAATCTCAAAGAAATCGATCCGGCCTGGATTGGCAAAGAGATTAAAGACCTGAAATTCTGGTATATAAGCATTATTTCTGTAGTATTTGTCGCAGTCGCGTTGGGACTGAGTGGGCTTTGGGTAAGTTCAGCGAAGCAAATTAAGCTGGCGCAGAAAAAGGATGATTTTATATCGGCCGTTTCGCACGAGCTGCGAACACCCCTTACTTCGATAAGAATGTACTCTGAAATGCTGGAAAAAAACTGGGTCAAATCGGATGATAAGCTCTCCGAATATTACGGGAGCATGCGGCAGGAAAGCGAAAGGCTCAGCCGGTTGATAGAGAACGTGCTGGATTTTTCACGCATCCAAAAAGGGCGAAAAAGATACACGTTCAAAGCGGGTGATATTAATAAGTGTGTCACAGATATTGTTGAATTGATGAAACCTTATGCTGCGCAGAACGGCTTTTCGATAATAGCGGAGCTTGGCGAGATTGGGCAAACGATTTTTGACAGCGATGCGGTTGCACAAATAGTAATCAATCTGCTGGACAACGCTGTTAAGTATGCACGTGACGCCGAAGACAAGACTATTACGGTCCGAACCAAGAGCCGCGATGAGTTTATCATAATTGAGGTTGAGGACCACGGCCCCGGTGTTCCTCACAGGCAGCGGAAAAAGATATTCGAGCAGTTCTATCGTATCGGGGTCGAATCGACACGCGAGACCGCCGGGACAGGTCTGGGCCTTGCGCTGGTAAAGAAGTTCGCACAGGCTCATAATGGTTTTGTGGAAATCCTTAGTGCCAAACCGACCGGCTCAATATTCAGAGTTGCCTTAGCTGCCCGAACATAGCCGGCCAAATCTTTCTAACAGGCCTGACTGGGATTTTTATTACTGATTTCCAGCCCGCCAGTCCTGTTCTCTTTCGCCGTGATAGGTTCTGATGGTGTATTCGAATTCTTTATTTGTTCTTGGCCGAAGCACTAAGGTAAACTTGACGCTATTAACATCTACCTTCTCGTATTCACCAAAGTCACCGCTTCTGATTAAGTCCCAGTACGACGTGTGAAAGTTGCGTTTAATCTCGACCTTAACGTCGATGTCGCGGGTATTTTTAACTTCGACCTTAAACGTGCGTACCTCGTCCCAGCCGGAAACGTTACCGCGTCTGTTGAATCTGTAGTTTTCCGTCTTGTAATCCATAAGTTTCGGCTCGACAACAACGTCGGCAACCGTCCCGAGGTTAAGCTCCACATCTTCATCCACAGGGATATACTTGAATGAGGATTGTCCTGTATAAGACAAATGTCCCTGTTCGCCGGCGTTTCTATAGACCTTGAGCATCCCGCCGGGGATGGGAGTTTCGCCAAGTTCGTGCTCTTCGTCATTTTTGAAACTAAGAAAACGAACAACAGAACCCCCGTAACGTTCTTGCTCGTATTTATAGAGGTTCACTACCGGCACATCATCAACATCAAAGCTAAGCAGTCTCTTCGACCAGCCGTTTGGAATGGTTTCAGTTCCCTCAATAGTGTATAGGAAATACTCGCTTAATCCCTCTTTAATGACCTCTTTGGGTTTTGCATCCATTGGAGGAGCATAGTAGGCGACGCTGGGTTTTCTGTCGATACCAAGCCTCTTTTTGGCTTCTTCTAATTTTTCCCTCGACACCATTTCCGATACCATTTCACCCGGCCTGCCGTATGGATACTGCCGTCTTGCAAGCTCGGCGATTTCATCGAGTATATGTACTTTGCCGACAATTAGACGTGTCTGTGCATTTTCGTAGTCTTCTCCGCTGTTGTTGGTAACGCGGACATAGCCCTGAAGGCGCATTGTCTTTTCATCTTCAGTAAGCGTGCCCATATAGAACGCCCGCCAGGATAGCCCGCTGGTCAGATACGTAATCTCTACCGGTACTTTGCCGCTTATGCCGCTCTCGATATTCCAAAGCCCGAGGTTTCGTACTCTCGGCGGATAAGTTAGA
>JASFMF010000159.1:0-5109 GCA_050117705.1 Phycisphaerales bacterium | reverse complement strand
GATGGACAGCCAGACAAAGCGATACCTGAATACGTTGAAGCTCTAAATGACAAGCATGCCTCTGTTCGCTATTGGGCTGTTATTGGTTTGCACCATAATTGTAAAGGGGTAGAGATAAAACCTGCTCAAAAAAAACTCACAAAAGCATTAAAAGACAACGCGGCGGTTGTTCGGATAGCCGCGGCACATGCACTTTGTGACTGGGGCTATGATAAGGAAGCTCTTCCAATACTTGCAGAAACACTGAAAGACAAAAATGACAAAGCGCGAGTATATGCAATTACTGCTATGAATAAGATTGGCGAAAAAGCCCGGCCGGTCTTACCGCAGATAAAAGCCGCTCTAAAGGATTCAGACGAGTTTGTCCAGCGAGTTGCACGAGCTACTACCAATCAGTTAAAAAAGTAAATAATTGCAGTATTTACTTAGGTTTTTTCAACAGCAATTGTATAGATTTGTCGCTGGTCCTTAATGTATTTTCGTTCGAAGTTCGTACCTACCCACTCGCCCTTCTCGGCACCCTCCGTGGGGAGAAAATCAATTTCCCGCAACTCTTCATTCCGGGCAGACAAAACCATTTTTATTTGTTCAAAATAGTCACTATGGTCGGTAGCAATTCTTATTTGTCCGGCTGTTTTCAAACAACGAATCAAATACTCCAAATTGGCCGGGCAGATTAAACGCCTTTTATGGTGACGTTTTTTAGGCCAGGGGTCGGGGAAATAAATATGGAAGAAATCTACGGAACTATCCGGCACAAAATCAGCCAAGAAAACAGCGGCATCGATACGTATAATTCGCACATTTGTCAAACCCCACCGGCCGATACGGTCAACGGCAAAGCGAAAGTACTTGCGAGCCCATTCGATGCCGAGGAAATTGTCATCCTGCTGTGCTCTGGCCTGGTTGAGCAGGAACGTTCCTTTGCCGCTACCAACTTCAATATGGACCGGTCCGGAACGTCCGAAAATCCGGGCAAAATCGATTTTGCCATCCAAATCTTCAGATTTTAACATAATCGAAGGATATTCTTTCAGAACACGTGACATTTCTTGATTCCAACACTAAAAACACAACTAAAATAATAATAAATATCTACCATCGATATTATACAAAAAATCAGCCATTTGGGTGAAGATTGAAATTGCCATTTCGGCACTGGGGCATAGCGAATCTTAGACTTTGTAATTAAAGTGAATGCACTGAGTATTCGATAAGAAACTGCGAACCTAAGTGTCGGCTGATGCGTATTCATTATAGGACGGAATAGCAGCAGCCAGGATAAGGAAATCTGAAAATGATACTGCAACTGATTAAAGCACGGCGAAAACAGATTTTAATAGATATTGACACCCAAAAGGACTTTCTTTTGGCTGGGGGCAAAGCATGCATAAGGAACCACAGGAGGGTTTTAACTCATATCCGTAGAGTAATGGCCTGGGCAAGACGAAACGGTATCCCCATAATATCAACGGCCGAAGTGCACCCAAACCATAATGGTGAAAGCGAAGACGGATACTGTATTGACGGTACAGATGGGCAAAGGAAGATACCCTATACACTGTTCAACAATAGAATCAGTTTTGCGGCAGACGGCTGCACCGATTTACCGAGAGACATGCTCCGTTGCTACAAGCAAATCATCCTTCACAAAAGATGTATTGACCCATTCGAAGAACCCAGGATTGACAGACTGCTCAGCGAAGTGCGGGCAAGTGAATTTATCCTGGTTGGAACCTGCCTCGAAGGTGCTATTGGGGCAACAGCACTCGGATTATTACAACGAGGCAGAAAAGTCACAGTTGTAATAGATGCGGTAGGTTCACGAAATAAAAGAGAGGCAAAGCTGGCACTTCGTAAAATGGAGACTAAAGGAACCAAATTGATTGAAACAAAGAAGCTCGCTGGCATATCACACCTAAAACACGTTAGAGCTTGTGATTGTGAAAGCTGCCGGGGCCAGGGACGAAAAGAACAAGGAAATAACGACGAAGAAAATTAGCTTCGATTCTCACTGTCAATTCTCAGCCTGATTCCAACTTAGGCCTTAAAACACCCAAAAATTACTCAAATTGTCACCGTGATTTTTTCAGCGGTATTTTTTCTCACCAGTTATCCCTATTGCCAGAAGACCAATTATCTTCGGGAAAGCTCATTCCCAATATAACCCGATAATAAATCGGCTGGCGTTAAAAAATCGAAGATGCAGGCTCCTCCAATATCTTTCCCTCGCTCTTCGAAGAACTTTCATTCCCATTGAATGTCACCAACGCATCACACATAATTTACTTGATTTTAACATCAAAATCGGGTATAATAAGGTAACATTATGGGGATGGAAAAATCTGGAGGAGGATAGTGGTGAATCCCTTGTTCGAAACTTTAGGTGTCGTTCTTATAGCCTTGCTCGGTGTTCTGCTGGGCAAAGTCTTTTCAAGATTTCGAAAATCCTACTGGTTGTTTGGGTATTTTCTGCCGCTTGCCCTAATCGCAGTATTAGTTCTGGTTAGATTTAATAACATGTTTTATTTTGTCCAGCCGTTCTCCTGGATTACAACCGGACGGACCAAATTCGTCATATTATCTTTATCAGTCACAATGGGCCTGAGTGTTACAATGTCACGTCTGCCTCGCAAATTTGAAAGGCTGCTTGTTCAGGTTCTTATGGTTATCGTTGTAATATGGTTTGCGGTTCTACCTTTTCTCGTTCCCGCCTTGCTTAAGAACCATCTTTTAAACCTTAAAACAAAGCTTAATTCAAACGGCATTTGTTTTCAGAGCACAGACTACACCTGTGGCCCGGCGGCAGCGGTAACGGCCCTCAGAAAATTAGGTTTACCAGCCGATGAAGGCCAAATAGCGGTACTGTCCTATACAAGTCCCGTCACGGGAACACTCCCAAGCTGTCTCTCTTCGGCTATTCAAAATCACTATGGTCAGGCCGGTTTAAAGTGCCAGTTCCGCCGCTTCGATTCCATCGAGCAGCTCAGAAACGCCGGTATTACGTTAGCAATAGTAAGAGAGACATTTCTTCTGGACCATTGTTTAGCCGTCCTCGAAGTCTCAGACCATACAGTGACAGTAGCGGACCCTGCTGCAGGCACGAAGATGATGTCACACCGGCAATTCGAGAAAATATGGCGTTTTTCCGGCATCGTTCTGGAGCGGAACCAGGCCCAAAGCATCTAATCAACCCTCACATACTGCTTTTTTTAAAAGGTATGACATACAGTTGTCACTGTATATATCGAAATTCTTCTAAATTTTTACAAACCAGTCGATATATTAAATGCAGCGGAAAACAAAAGAGAAGTTTGAAAAACTCGGCCGAGTCTATACCCCGGGGGGACTAGCTCGGCCGAGCCCACTTTTAAACTTTGTTCAAATCAATCATTAATATGTCACTCGAAGCGTTTCGTATAAATTCTGGTCTGTAAAGCATTCTTCCAGGCTGTCCAGTTCGAATCGCCCAGTTCATTATCAATCGCCATTGTCACCTGGTTAATTTTAGCATCTAAATCGTCAATAAAATAAACCATAAAGGCCTCAGCCATTGCCGGCAATTTGGGCGAGCCGAATTCATACTCACCATGATGTGAGAGAATAATATGTCCGAGGGCGTCCAGAACCGACTGCTCGATTTTTGTGCCTTTGGCCCTGAGTATTTCAGCCTTTTGGTTTATCATAAGAAGACTCTTGACAACATGACCTATTAGCTGGCCCGAATCAGTATATGAAAATGCTATATCGTATGAAAGCTCTTCAGTTTTACCTATATCATGAAGAAAAATCCCCGTTAAAACAAGGTCCGCCTGCACATCCGGATACAACGGCAATATCGCAACGGCCACTCGCAGCATATTGTGGGTATGTTCCAGCAATCCGCCAACATAATTATGGTGAAGTTTAACCCCGCCGGGCGCGTTGCAGAACTTGTCCATTAATTCAGTATCAGCTGTAAATCCCCCAATAATAGCCTTTAACTGTGGATTTTTGACTCCAGCTACTATCTCTTTCACTTCCTCGAACATTTGTTTCGTATCTTTTTTCGAACGTTCAAGAAAATCATCGATGTCAACCTTGTCTGCATCGACGACACTGACATTATTGATGATAATCTGCAAATTATTTTGGTAAAGCTCACTTCTGCCCTGTACATGGACAAAGCCGGGCTTAGGCAGTGATTTGTAAACCGCTTCGGTTGCCTGCCACATCCGGCCATTCAATTGGCCGGTGCGGTCGGTGAGAAACATCGCTATATATAAATCTCCTCGTGTTGTACTCCGCAAAATCGGGTCCTTTACGATATAAATATCATTTACCGATTCCCCCGGCTCAATCTTATTGATGAATTTATGTGCCATTGTTTACTCCGTATCGGATATTCATCGTTCAATACTAGAATCCCAATGATATTGTTTCCGGAGTTCTTATGCAAGAAGTGATTTTTCCACCGAGATTATTTGTAAGGAAAAGCTAAGCTTAACTGACCTTTGAAAAGCTGAACTTTTATAAGTTAAGCCAGCAAGTGCTGTCTGCACCAGGGACAGTAATTCCAAAAAATCGAATCTACAGACCAGTCACACCGACCACATATATCGGGGAAAGGCCGTACCTGCCATGGGCTGCGTACTTTCCGGCGGCACCAGGGACAATAACGCATAAAACGCATCAATTTCCCATTACAGTATTCACATCGGGAATGATAATATGCACTGGCTGTTTTAACAGAACTCGGCGATTCAAAACCAGCTCCGTAACACCAGGGACAATAGCGCCATTCAGGTAGAATGCCCTTGTGACAACACTGACAAACATAATTAAACCGGCTTCGAGTGTCGAAGCGATTACGTTCACTTCCACACCAGGGACAGAACTTCATACTCTCAGTGATTGGTTCATTGCATTTGGCACATCGATGAAACACAGGAAAAACCTTACTATACCGACTGATAAAGCTTTTACGTCTCATTTGTTGCCAGTCATTTTTTCTCTTACCATGATATACCAAAGCAGAGCCTTTCAGCAATGACCTCGGTGTCGCATCCTGAAGGGCCATAAGCATCTCTCCGGCATTGGCAAATCGACGTGCCGGATCTACCATCAACG
>JASFMF010000158.1:0-5112 GCA_050117705.1 Phycisphaerales bacterium | reverse complement strand
GTCAGTCTATTAAGGTATCGGGCCCACTTGGTGAATTGCAGATGGACTGTCACCCGAGGATAAAAGTAAAGATTGACGATAAGGAAGGAAAGATATTAATCGAGAATAAGCGCCCCGAGGTTCGTCAGAACAGGCAATTGCATGGAACGATGCGTGCTTTAATTGCCAATATGATTACCGGAGTAAGCAAAGGTTTTGAGAAGAAGATAGAAATTTATGGCACGGGCTATAATGTCAAAGAACAGGGCGGAAAACTGGTATTTCAAGTTGGTTTTTGCCATCTTGTAGAACGAGTAATGCCAAAGGGCATAAAAGTCAAGATTGATGTTGGTGCTACTAGGGGTAACGAAGTACCTGCGAAATTCACTCTTTCCGGGATAGACAAATGTTTACTTGGGCAGTTTGCCGCAGACGTTCGTAAAATAAGACCTCCGGAACCCTATAAAGGAAAGGGTATCCGTTATGCTGATGAAAGTGTGCGTCGCAAGGTAGGCAAAGCATTTGCTTCGGGAGCGGGATAATTGGAATTAAGTTTTTATGAAGACTGACACTATAAAAAAAGCGACACTAAGACGTAAATATCACGTACGGAAAAAGGTTTCTGGAGTACCTGACAGGCCACGGTTATCGGTATTTCGCTCGAACAGACATATTTACGCCCAGGTTATAGATGATATCGCAGGAGCGACACTTGCCTCGGCAAGTACAAGAACAAAAGGATTTCAGGACAAAGTGGGTAATGCTGGCAATAAAAAAGCTGCTGAAATAGTAGGTGAAGCAATTGCAAAACAGGCGCTTAGTGTTGGGATTAAGTGTGTTTGTTTTGATAGAAATCGATATAAGTTTCATGGTAGAGTCAGGACTCTTGCCGAAGCGGCGAGAAAAGCCGGACTGGTATTTTAACACAATACTCAAGACTAAAAATTTTGGAGAAAAAATTGGCATTAGAACCTGTTAAACTTTCGGACCAGGAAGAAAAACCGTTGGAAGATACGGTCGTAAAAGTGTTCCGCTGTGCCAAGGTTGTTAAGGGCGGTCGACGTTTCAGCTTTGCTGCATTGGTGGTTGTTGGTGACCGGACGGGTACAGTTGGTGTCGGATATGGCAAAGCTAATGAAGTTCCGCAAGCAGTCGAGAAAAGTATAAAAGATGCTAAGAAATCATTGCATAAAATAAATTTGGTTGGCCGAACTATCCCACATTCGGTAAATGGGAAATACAGAGCTACAAAGATAGCACTGGTGCCGGCTAGTCCCGGTACGGGAGTTATCGCTGGTTCCAGTGCTCGTGCGGTGCTCGAATATGCTGGTGTGCAGGATGTTCTTACGAAAGTTTACGGAAGCACTTCTGCAAAAAATGTTGTCAAAGCTACCTTGGATGGATTATTGAAATTACGTAATAAAGAAATAGTTGAATCTCTTCGTGGTGTAACTATTAACACTTGATGGTTGCTAATTAACGACTGGGTGATTTGAATGTTGAATCATGAAATAACTACTGTCGCAGGTAAAAATAAACGCCGCCGCCGCGTTGGTAGAGGTACAGGCAGTGGGCATGGTAAAACCTGTGGCCGAGGACATAAAGGTGGTGGTAGCAGGGCAGGCTCGACGTCTATTTCATTATATGAAGGCGGACAGATGCCTTTGTTTAGACGATTACCTAAACGTGGGTTTAGTAATTATCGATTTGCGACTCGTTGTGAAATTGTAAATGTTTCGCAACTGGAAAGGTTTGAGGATGGTGCCGATATTGGCTTGAAGCAATTATCAGATGCCGGACTTATTGGCAGTATAAAGAGTAGAATCAAGATTCTCGGCAATGGTGATCTAACTAAAAAACTGCAGGTGACAGCTCACAGATTCAGCAAGACGGCGGAGCATAAGATTGTTGCTTCCGGCGGTAAAGCAAAAATGCTTTAACTATTGTGAGCATATTCTATTGCGGAAGTAAGTATGAAATTGGCATATACGCTTCAGAAAGTTGAATAGGGAATACGGAGTAGGAAATAATGCTTGGAACGGTATTTAACATATTCAGGATCCCGGACCTCCGTAATAAGATTCTTTTTACGCTGGCGTTGTTAATGATATACAAGATTGGTTTTCATATTCCTGTTCCCGGCTTTGACCAGGAGAAAATAGCTGCAATTACCGGTGCGAGAGGATCGGAAAGTCCTCTCGGAAGAGCTGCTGAGTATATGCAGATGTTTACCGGTGGCAGTCTGGATAAGAGCAGTCTGTTTGGCCTTGGAATTATGCCTTATATTACTTCATCGATTATCCTTATGTTGTTGGGTGAGGTTATTCCTGCTTTAAAAAAGCTCCGCCAGGAAGGTCAAACCGGCCATAAAAAGATACAGGAATACACGCGCTACTTAACTGTGCTGATATGTGTTGTTCAGTCAATAATGTTTATGAAGTTGTTAGGGGGGCAACAAGGATTGGCCTACGCGGGTATGTACCGTCAGGCTATGATAATGGGTATTGTTGGCATGACGGCCGGCACCGTATTTTTAATGTGGCTTGGCGAGCAGATAGATGAATACGGAATAGGCAATGGCATTAGTTTGATAATTATGGCCGGCATCGTTTCAAGAATGCCGTGGGCGATCTGGCAGCTTTGGCAGAATGTTGACTTGAGAGTCGGAGCGGGGCCCGGCTCCGTAGGTCCTGCAAAGATATTATTCCTAATAGCGGCATTTGTATTTGTCGTCGCTGGAGCGATACTGATAACTCAGGGCCAGCGCCGAATACCGATTCAGCAGGCAAAACAAATGCGGGGCCGAAGAATGTATGGTGGACAAAGGCATTATCTTCCTCTTAAAGTCAATCATGGAGGAGTAATGCCGATAATTTTTGCCTCGAGTTTTATGATGTTTCCGCCTATCATTTTAAGCCAGTTGTTAAAAATTCCACGATTTGCTCATTCAACAGTTCTTCAGACTTTATATGATGCTTTAGGCTTTCGTTCATTCACTTATAATGTCCTTTATATGTTGTTGATATTTTTGTTCGCTTATTTCTGGGTAACTGTGCAATTTCAACCTAAAGAAATGGCCAAGAACCTGCGTGATTCGGGGAGTTTCATCCCCGGGCTTAGGCCGGGACGCAGAACCGCCGAATACCTGGAAACAGTAATGACGAGAATAACTTATTTTGGTGCATCATTTTTAGCCATAATTGCCGTTGTGCCGTCACTGATTATAGTGCTGCTTGGGATTCAACCGACCGTAGCAAATTTTCTGGGGGGCACGGGCTTATTGATAGTTGTGAGTGTTTCACTGGATCTGGTACAGAAAATAGAAGCTAACCTTTTGATGCGCAGCTATGATGGTTTTAGTGGGGCAGGTCGGATAAAAGGAGCATATGGATGAGAATAGTGTTGTTAGGTGCACCGGGAGCAGGTAAAGGAACACAGTGTAAAAATATAGTTACGAAATATGATCTTCTCCATTTATCCAGTGGGGATATTTTACGGAAGGAAAGAGCCGCAGGAAGTGAATTAGGTGAAAAAGCTCGTAGTTTTATGGATTCAGGCGCCCTTGTACCGGATGATATAATAATTGAGATGATGGCCAAGGCGATAAAAGAAGCTCCTGATTCAGGTTTTATCCTGGATGGTTTTCCACGGACTGTGAACCAGGCGACTAAGCTTGATGAGTCTTTAAGCGAAAATGGATTGAAAATAGATGCTGTTTTAAACTTACAGATAGATGATGATGTTGTGGCACAACGAATGACCGGAAGAAGAAGCTGTCCAAAATGTGGCGCTGTTTATCACATTGAAAATTTAAAACCGAAAGTCGAAGGTCAATGTGATAATGATGGTACCGAGCTTATTCAACGTCCGGATGACAGCCATGAAGTGGTGATTAATCGCCTTAAAACATATCATCAGCAGACGGAACCGCTGGTGGATTACTATAGAAACAATAGCACTGTTTATGATTTCGATGCTGACAGAGATGTCGACGAGATAAAGACTTCGATATTTGAGAAGTTGGATAATCTTGTCCGAACGTGAAGCGCTGGTTGTGTATCGAACTATGAAATAGAGATACGGAATTAAATGGCTATAACGCTTCGCAGTCGAAGAGAAATTGAGTTAATGCGTAAAGCAGGTGCTGTTGTAGCAGATGTTCTTTTAAAATTGAAAGAGATTTCAAAGCCGGGAGTCAACACTGCGTACTTGGATAAAGTGGCTTTACAAATGGTCGCCGATGCCGGGGCGGAAGCTTTGTTCAAGGGCGTACGTACTCCGTTGTCTCAAATCCCGTTTCCGGGCGCAATTTGCGCATCGATAAATGAGCAGGTTGTTCACGGGATTCCTTCAGAAGATGCGGAGCTTAAAGTTGGCGATATTCTCAGTGTTGATTTCGGCGTCAGATTTGAGGGTTATTGTGCAGATGCTGCAATTACGATTGCTATCGGCCAGATTTCTGATGATAGACGCAGATTGATGGATGTGACAAAACAAGTTCTTGATATAGCAATTGCAAAATCTGCACCGACTGTTAAGTGGAGCCAGGTTGCTGCCGAGATGCAGAAATATGCTGAGTCAGCAGGCTTTTCAGTAGTAAAAGATTTCGTTGGACATGGTATTGGCCGGCAAATGCATGAAGAGCCGAGAGTGCCCAACTTTGTAAATGATGACTTGTTAGCAAATGATATTGTGTTGAAAGAAGGAATGGTTTTAGCTGTTGAGCCGATGATCAATGCCGGCTCAGATGCTGTGCGAACACTGAAGAATGGTTGGACGGTAGTGACAAAAGATAAGAAATGCTCGGCGCATTTTGAGCACACAATTGCAATAGTGGAAAATGGTTGTGAGGTTTTGACAAAAAAAGAATAGCTGATTATACCTAAAGAAAATCACGATTCATAAACTCTGAAAAAAACGAAATAGGGGAATATGGCAAAGAAGGACACAATAAGATTACAAGCCAAAGTGACCGATGCTTTGCCGAATGCTGTATTCAGAGTGGAATTGGAAAACGGTCACCAGGTTTTGGCGCATGTTTCCGGTAAGATGCGTATGAATTTTATTCGAATTTTACCTGGTGATACTGTCGTAGTGGAAATGTCGCCGTACGATTTAAACAGAGGCAGAATA
>JASFMF010000157.1:0-5122 GCA_050117705.1 Phycisphaerales bacterium | reverse complement strand
ATACAAACAACTAGTGGTGTGAAAGCTGTTAAATAAAAAAGAAGCGAAATATAAATCAGGTTTTTATTTCTATACCCCACTTCGGCATTCACAGTCGACCGTCTCCAGCCCCTTCGGATCCTCCACAACGCCCTTTGTGTGTCTGCTGTTCTTAAAAAATAAAAAAGAAAAAAATTATAATTTGCAAATCTCATCCCTTCGAGTAAAAAACACCTTATATTTTTCCACAGCTCCCTTTAGGCTTACCTTTAGATTTAAATCTGCTCTTTTCATCTCTAATCCCTCTTTGAACTGTAACCCATGCGCTGTGGATTCAACATAAGCAGGATATTATACTCTTGACTTCTTTAGAAATTCTCATTATTATTTGTTACGATGAACGAGAAATTATAGATGCAACTATTTTGTGATAGTTATATTTAGTTTGGATTAAAAAAACATTCTACGAATGGAGGAGAGCGATTTTATGGCAAAAATGATGAAAGCAGCCTATCTCCCGGGTAATAGTACGGTTGAGTTGAGGGATGTTGAAATCCCAACGCCAGGCCATAGTCAGGTACTCATTAAAATGAAATCCTCAACGATATGCGGAAGCGATATCCGGGCGATCTACCGTGAACATCTCGGTAAAGGCCCGGAAGGATACCAGAACAAGATCGCGGGACATGAGCCTGCAGGTCAGATCGTGAAATGTGGGCCCGGAATGAGGAGGTTCAAAGAAGGTGACAGGGTTGCGGTGTACCATATCTCGGGTTGCGGTCTCTGTAACGATTGCCGCAGGGGCTACATGATAAGCTGCACAAGCCCGCTCCGAGCTGCATACGGTTGGCAGCGTGACGGAGGTATGGCGCCCTATCTTCTTGCCGAGGAAAGGGATTGTATCCACCTGCCCGATGAACTAACCTACACTGATGGTGCGCAGGTGGCATGCGGTTTTGGAACCGTATACGAAGCGCTGCAAAAAATAGGGATTTGCGGTAATGACGATGTCCTCGTTGTCGGCCTCGGCCCGGTAGGTCTCGCTACACTTATGGTTGCAAAAGCCATGGGTGCTCAGAAGCTTATCGGTGTCGACGTAACTCCGGAACGATGCAAAATAGCAGAGGACAAAAAACTTGCCGACCATGTATTTATTTCGGGTCCGGATACGCTTAAAGAGGTTCTTGCGTTAACTAATGGCAATGGAGTCGAACGCGCTATCGACTGTTCGGGCAACACCCATGGGCGGCAGCTTTCCATAAGGGCGACTCGTAAATGGGGAAAGATTGCAATGGTTGGCGAAGGAGGTACAGTTGAATTTAACCCAAGCCCTGACATTATCCATGAGCAAAAAACCATTTTCGGCTCGTGGGTGACAAGCATCTGGCTCATGGAGGAACTGGTCGAGCGTCTTGTCCGCTGGGGCATCCATCCGGAAGACCTGGTAACTCATCGTTTTATACTCGATGAGGTCTCCAAAGCCTATACGCTTATGAATGAAGGCAAATGCGGCAAAGTGGCAGTGGTGTTCGACGAAGAAATTAAATGAAACATAATAATAAATCATACATAGCGGTCTGTAGATGGCTGTGACTCAGAAAGAGCGAATTTTTAGAGGCGACCCCGACGGTGTCGATCCGGATAAAGTCCCGGGGAAGATTCTCAAAAGCGGCGCAAAACTTCCATGCATCGGTCTGGGAACTTTCGGGAGTGAACGTTTCAGCGCTAAAGAAGTAGCCGAAGCAGTAAGAGGGGCTATATCGGTAGGATACCGACATGTCGACTGCGCTTCAGTCTATGGTAATGAAGCGGAAATCGGTGCCGTACTCAGGGAAGTTAGGGAAAATGGTCTCAAGAGAGAGGAGTTGTGGATTACCTCAAAGCTCTGGAATGATAAGCACGGGGAGGAAGATGTAATACCATCATGCGAACAGACGCTCAAGGATCTGCAGTTGGACTATCTTGACCTCTACCTGATACATTGGCCATTCCCAAATTTTCACGCTGAAGGGGTCGATGTTACTTCGCGTGATCCCAATGCAAAACCCTACATCCACGAAGACTATATGAAAACTTGGAGACAACTGGAGAAGCTCGTTGAATTGGGTCTGGTGAAACATATTGGTACATCGAATATGACCATCCCGAAATTGAAGCTGCTCCTACGAGACGCGGAAATAAAACCAGTTTGCAATGAATTGGAACTGCACCCGCACTTCCAGCAGCCGGAGTTTTTCAAGTTCTTACTCGATAACGGTATCATACCTATCGGGTTCAGCCCGATAGGCTCGCCGCTCCGGCCCGAGCGCGACCGGACACCGGGAGACACCGTTGACATTCAAGATCCGGTGATCGTGAAGATTGCGGAACGGTTGGACGTTCATCCGGCAGTGGTTTGCGTGAAGTGGGCAATTCAGCGTGGGCAGGTTCCAATTCCTTTTTCGGTAAAACGAAACGAATACCTGGCAAACTTAAGATGTACGGTTTCAGCTCCTATTACTCAGGAAGAAATGAAAGAAATCGCGGGTATCGATAAAAATTGCCGACTTATTAAAGGACAGGTCTTTCTATGGAAACCGAACCAGAGCTGGGAAGACTTATGGGACCTGAGCGGGCAAATTACTCCTCCGTAATGCCAAAAGGCTGTTTCTAAACTTGTACCGGAGAGAAAGATAAAAAGTATTAATATGACTGGTGATACATTATTAGAGATGCGCGATATTACTAAACGATTTCCAGGCGTAGTCGCATTAGACAGTGTGAGCTTAAGTGTAAAAAAGGGTGAGGTACATGTTCTTGTTGGAGAGAACGGAGCAGGTAAGTCTACGCTGATGAAGATTCTAACCGGTGCTTATGCTAAAGATAAGGGACAAGTCTTCTTTATGGGAAAAGAGCTTTATGTCAAGAACCCACGTGAAGCGCTCGATCTCGGTATCAGTATGATTTACCAGGAAACCAGTCTGGTACCACATCTTAACGTTGCCGAAAACATTTACCTGGGTAGAGAACCACTTTTTCCGTCTGGATGGTTAAATAAGTCAAAGCAGTATGATTTGACTGAGAAAATATTAAAGAAATTACATTTGCGTTTTTTGCCAACGACACCAATAACGAGTTTAGGAATTGCCCAACGTCGAATGGTAGAGATCGCGAAAGCTCTCTCCGCCGATTCAAAGATTATTATTATGGATGAACCAACGGCTGCCTTAACTAAGGTAGAGATTGATGAACTTTTTTCTCTTATTTCCCAGTTAAAAAAAACAGGTATATCAGTTATCTATATTTCTCATCGTTTAGAAGAAATTACTAAAATTGGAGATAGTGTAACAGTCTTGCGCGATGGTCAGAAGATAAGTACAAGTGAGATTTCCAATGTAGATATTCCTTCTCTTATTCGAATGATGGTTGGAAGGAAAGTAGACGAAACACTCTATAATAAAGAGGATGTGAAAATGGGAGAGGAATGTTTACGGGTGGAAGGACTCAGTCGGAAAGGGCGCTTCAAGGATATTGACTTTACAGTCAAAAAAGGTGAGGTATTAGGCGTTGCAGGTTTGGTTGGAGCCGGCAGGACTGAGCTGGTTAGGGCGATAGTTGGGGCTGATCCAATTGATAGGGGTAAAATATTTATTGAAAAGAAAGAGGTTAAGATAAGATCGCCACACGATGCTATCTTTGCAGGTATAGGACTTCTTCCGGAGAATCGCAGAGATGATGGATTAGCCTTAGATTTATCAGTAAAGGATAACATTACCTTAGCTAATGTTACAAGATTTACAAGATTTGGATGGATTCGCAAATCGAACGAACGTTCCGAAAGCGAGATTTACAGGAAGGATCTAAAAATCAAATGCCAACAGCTGAATCAATCAGTAAAATTTTTGAGTGGAGGTAACCAACAAAAGATACTTATAGCAAGATGGCTGATTACCAACACGAAAATTTTAATTTTTGATGAACCGACAAGAGGAATTGATGTAGGCACAAAAACCGAGATATTCGGATTGATAAACCAACTGGCAAAAAAAGGAGTAGCGGTTATTATAATTTCCTCCTATTTACCTGAAATTCTAACAATGAGCGATAGAATAATGGTCATGCGCGAAGGGCGTATAACTGCGAGATTTGAGAGAGAAGATGCTAACCAGGAAAAAATCCTACATTATGCTACGGTAGGATAAAGGGTCAGGTTATATTGAACATAAAGGTTTTTAAGAAAATTTTAGTAAATAAAAGACAATCTTACATATTATTCTTCGAAAGATTGACTCCATTTTTTTCGTTAGTAATTATGTTTCTTATACTCGGATTCCTATCACCTTATTTTTTTACTTTAAATAACTTACTTACTATTGGAATACAAGTCTCTGTTATCGCTATAATGGCAATCGGGCAGACTTTTGTAATAATTTCAGCAGGAATAGACCTTTCGGTTGGTTCGGTTTTAGCTCTTTCCGGAATAGTATCAGCCATTCTAATGAGGGGAGGTTGCCCGGTATCATTAGCCATTATTGCGGGGATAGGTACAGGTTCGTTTTGTGGATTTATAAATGGTTTTATTATCACTCGAGGGAAAATTGCACCTTTTATTATTACTTTAGGTATGATGGGTATTGCCCGGGGGGTCGCTCTAATTATAACCGGTGGCAATCCGGTTTTTGGACTGCCGGAAAATTTCTCTTTTTTGGGAAACGGTAAAATCTTAGGGATACCGGTACCTATAATTATCATGTCATTCATCGTTGTTGTTGCATACCTTTTTCTTTCCCGCCATGTTTTAGGTAGATATACTTACGCTATTGGTAGCAATGTTGAAGCTGCCAGGTTATCGGGCATTAATATTAACCTTTATAATTCCGCTGTATACGTTATTTCCGGAACATTGGCAGGAATTGCCGGCGTTCTTTTAACTTCTCGGTTAGTAACCGGTCAACCCACTGCTGGGACAGGATACGAACTGGATACTATTGCTGCCGTAGTTATTGGCGGAGCGAGTTTAATGGGCGGCCAGGGGACAATTATCGGTACCATAATTGGAGCGTTCATCATGGCTACCTTAAGAAATGGATGTAACTTGCTCAATATCTCAGCATTCTGGCAGCTCATAATAATCGGGGCTGTTATTATTCTCGCTGTATACTAC
>JASFMF010000156.1:0-5172 GCA_050117705.1 Phycisphaerales bacterium | reverse complement strand
CGCAGTGGATAATTACTGGGATAAGGAGCCTGAGAAGACCGCCGAATTTATGAAGAAGGTGGAAAAGCCCTGGATTGCTTATAAAGTTATGGCGGCAGGGGCCATTCATCCTATGGATGGTTTTAAATATGCTTTTGAAAATGGGGCTGATTTTATTTGTGCGGGGATGTTCGACTTCCAGGTTAGGGAAGATGTTGTTATTGCAAGAGACATACTCAAAGAACTCAAAAATAGAAAGCGTCCGTGGAGAGCGTAAAAATTATAGTCTGGGGAGTGTCAGAAGATTCTTAGTTGTAGTTGTCACTACTTAACCTGACAGACACACCTTTTCCATCTGTAAGTTTTTATTCGGCATTTTTTTAACTCTTTGAAGTGCCGGTAGTAATACCGCCGTTGAGATTGTCTATTATCATTGTAGCTCAAATCTTTGTGTAATACAATCTGTTAGCGATAAGAGGATATTTTTATCGATAAAGAATAGGCTTTTAAGCCTTGCTTTTCTTGACGGCGGATGGCCAATAGCATATAGTTATAGGCTTTGTAGTTTAAGTATAGTATTTGGGTTATTTGGAGTTTATGTGAATGGCTAAGAAGAGTCAGTGTGAGAAGTGTACGGGGCTTTGTTGTCGGTATTTTGCTTTTCCGATTGATACGCCGGAGGACAAAGAAGATTACGATGATATAAGGTGGTTTTTGTGTCATAAGGACGTAACTGTCTTTGTGGAGGACGGTGACTGGTATCTTAATATAAACAATATATGCAGAAACCTTTCGGAAAAAGATTATCGATGCAAGATTTACGATAAAAGGCCGCGAATCTGTAGAGGATACCGTCATGCGGACTGCGATTATGTTGAGGGCGAGTACGATTACGAGCTGCACTTTACCGACGATAAGCAGATGGAAGAGTATATAAAGATAAAATTCGAAAATAATGTGACCGAAAAACAAAAGGCAAAGAAAAAGGACAGAAAAAGAAAGAAGAAGAAGAAATGAAGATACCTCCTGTAAAAGGGACGCGGGATTTTTATCCGTCGGATATGGCCGTGAGGAATTGGATAATCGACGGCTGGAAAAAGGTGTCTGCCCGTAACGGCTTTGAAGAGTACGATGGGCCGATTTTCGAGTATCTGAAGATGTTTCAGGTAAAAAGCGGCGATGAGATTGTCGAACAGCTTTTTTCGTTGCAGGACAGAGGCGGCAGGGACTTGGCTTTAAGACCTGAAATGACACCGACCTTGGCACGAATGGTGAACCAGCGAATCAATTCGTTGCCCAAACCTATAAAGTGGTTCTCGGTGCCGAGATTGTTCCGGGCCGAGCGCCCTCAGAAAGGCCGGCTTCGCGAGTTCTTTCAGTGGAATATAGATATCATTGGTGTAGATGATGTATTAGCGGATGCCGAAGTGATATTTACGACGATTAATTATCTGCGTGAAATAGGTCTTAGTGAGAGAGATGTTCGGGTCAAAATTTCAAGTAGAAAGCTTTTAGCTTCGGCGCTGAGAAAAATTGGTATACCGGAGAATCAGCTTGGTTCATTGTACGCTTTACTTGATAAGTATCGTAAAATGCCAACAGAAAGTTTCGAAAAAATTCTTTTTGAACAAGTTCAGGATTTAGAAATTACCAATAAAATTATGAGCTTTATGGCCACTAAGAGATTCGGTGGTCTAGTTGAAATAGTTGGTACTAATCAGAAGGTCGATGAAGCTATTAAGGAGCTTGAACGTTTGCAGGACTGGTTGATGAGAGATGAAGTATGGCATTATTGCGACTTTGACCCGAGTATTGTCAGAGGTCTTGCATACTATACGGGCGTTGTGTTTGAGGTGCATGATACAACCAGTGACCTTCGTGCTATATGCGGAGGTGGAAGATATGATAATCTTTTGAAAGATTTTGGTGGCCCGTCAATACCGGCTACCGGGATGGGAATGGGAGATTGCGTTCTTGAAATCCTGCTAAGAGAAAAAGATTTGTTAGAGAAACAATTGAAGACATCAGTTCTGGATTTTTTTGTTGCCTATACCGATGACTGCCACAAAAACGAAGCTGTTAATGTAACGATGAAGTTGCGTTCAAAAGGTTTTGTTGCGAATTTTAGTTATAAGGCGACTAAATTAGGAAAGCAGCTTAAAGAGGCTTCAGAAAAAAATGCTGAAAAGTGTGTGATCATAGGCTTAGATGAACTCCAGAAAGATGAAGTCAAGATAAAGAAGATGGCAACCCGCAAAGAAGACATTGTGAATGTCTACGAGTTTTTGTCCGGGCTGGAGTCTTGATGAGATGGTGTCCGGGATGGTTGTTATCAGGAGTGTGAGGTAATTATTTGGAGGTAAGATAATGAGAGCTTTTAAAACAGTGTATGTAGTTTTCGTAATATTAGCTTTGTTATGTTCAGCTTCGTATGCGGCGGAGTTTTCGTTGCCGCCGACCATCGTATCTCCGGAGGCTCATTCGGACGGCCGGGTGACATTTAGATTGCTTGCACCTGATGCTAAACGCGTAGGAGTGAACGTTCAGTTTGTGCAGGGATTCCGGCCCATGACCAAAAGCGAAAATGGAGTGTGGAGCGTGACTTTAGGGCCTGCCGAGCCGGAGATTTATGAATACAATTTCGTAGTGGATGGCTTGCAGGTAGTTGACCCTTCCAATTCATGGCTTAAAGTGTGGCTCGGCAATGCAAGGAACTTAGTTGAAATACACGACAAAGAGCCGATGTTCTTTCAGGAGCAGGAGGTTCCTCACGGCACAGTGCACATACACAAGTATCATTCGAAGAGCCTTGGTGTAACTCGCGGACTTTATATCTATACGCCGCCCGGTTATGAGACGAGTAAAAATGCCAAATATCCCGTGCTTTATCTTTTTCACGGAATGGGCGATTGTGTTGATGCGTGGACTGTTGTTGGCCGTGCCAATGTGATAGTTGATAATCTGCTTGCCAAAAATAAAGCAAAGCCGTTGGTTATTGTTATGCCTTACGGTCATACGCCCTCGACTCCTGATTCCGATATGCGAAGCATAGGTAATTATGCAGCTTTTGAGAAAGACCTGATTAAAGATGTAATTCCGTACGTTCAGGAACGCTATCGCGTAAGCAACAAGCGAAATGGCCGGGCGGTAGCAGGGCTTTCAATGGGCGGGGGACAGTCACTTACTGTCGGGCTGGGCAATCCTGAGCTTTTCGGATGGGTAGGTGCTTTTAGTTCAGCCGTACCGCAAGCCCCGCAGCTTGATGGACTGCTGACTAAACTGAAAAAGTCGAATGACAAGCTTAATCTGTTTTGGATAGGTTGTGGCAGGGGAGATTTCCTTTTCCAGACAAATCAGAAATTTATCGAGCGGTTGAAAGCCGAGAATATAGAACACATCGCCTGCATTACAGATGGCGGACATGAATGGAGACTATGGCGGCTATATCTGAATGAGTTTGTTCCGATTTTATTCAAAGACGAGAAGTGATATTTGAAGTTGAGTTGTCGTAATAGCCGGATATGATATTTTGTGCAGCAGCCAGCAGCCGGGATTGAGTTGAGATGAAGGAATTTTCTCCCAATCATTACGAACGTGCGTTCGAAAACTGGTTGATTGATAATCGAATTCAGTACACTTTTATAGATGAACATGAACAAGCAGCTTTTGCTGATTGCAAAGTCAAAAACTTCGATTTTTTAGTATATCCATCCGAGGGGCGGAAAATAATCGCTGAGGTAAAGGGAAGAAAGTTTAAAGGCACAAGTTTAGAGAAGCTGACGGGATTCGAATGCTGGGTGACGGCGGAGGATGTGGGTGGCCTGACGAAATGGCGGCAGATTCTGGGGCCGGATTATCAGGCGGTATTTGTCTTTGTCTATAAGGTTGAGAACGTCGATGTCGATTTTGACGGCGTGGAAGTCTTTGAATTCAATGCGGACAGGTATATGTTCTTTACTGTTGAATTGGATGACTATCGTTCTTTTATGAAACGCCGGAGCCCAAAATGGCAAACTGTGACATTACCTGCCGACAAGTTTCGACAATGCGCCACACAGATTAGTGGTCTTTTACTTTAAAGATTTTAGAATGGGCGCAGGGGAATCTTGCTGATACAATTCCTTGTCCCGAAAGTAATGGGGATGAATTTTCAATATAATTATTAGGGGTAACTGCAAATGGTCAGGAATGTCATATATTTGTTATTAGGGACGATTGTCTTGGCAGGGTGTGGTGTAAGTGTCCAGATGACCGATTGCGACTTGAGTGGCGAGCCTAAACAGGCTCTGCGGCATGTCGTACTGTTCAAGTTCAAGGATGGTACAGCCGGTCAGCAGATAAGGGATATCGAAAATGCTTTTTGTGCTTTACCCGGCAAAATTAATACGATATGTGATTTCGAGTGGGGCACCGATGTGAGCGTGGAAAATCTACAGCAGGGTTTTACCCACTGTTTTGTGCTGACGTTCCGCAACGAGGCCGGCAGGGAGATATATTTGCCTCATCCGGCCCATAAAGAATTCGGTCGGATGTTAGGACCTCATCTGGATAAAGTCCTTGTGATTGATTACTGGACGAGATAGACGAAGTGTTAAAAGTCCCAAGATGAGAATCATAGCAGGTACAAAACGAGGGATGAGATTACTTAGTCCGAAGACTGATGTGTCGAGACCAATTACCGACAGAGTTAAGGAATCACTTTTCAGTGTCCTTTATAAATACGATTTGCCGAATAATGCGATAGTGGCGGATTTATTCTGCGGCGTCGGCTCGCTTGGGCTTGAGGCATTAAGCAGGGGGGCTGAGTTTGTTACTTTTATCGAGAAGGACCCGAAGGTTATTTCGGTTCTAAATAAAAATATAGAAAAGGCGTGTTTTGTTGAAAAGTCTAAAGTTATCCGGGGTAATGCTTTTAAGTTAGGTGCTCCGAATATTCCTGAAGAACAAAAGTGTGGTCTTGTATTTGTTGACCCGCCTTATGCCGCTACGATGGATGTGCAGAGGAATTCGGCTTTAAGCGGTTTGATGGATTTATTAGGAGGGCAGATAGCTAAAGATGGAATTGTTGTTATCAGGACTGAGCATAAGATAACTTTATTAGAACAATATGGGGAGTTTCGAGTAGTAGAAAGACGCCGGTGGGGGACGATGACCATAACTATATTACAGAAGATAGGCGTATGACAAATAAAC
>JASFMF010000155.1:0-5249 GCA_050117705.1 Phycisphaerales bacterium | reverse complement strand
GTGGGAAACTGAGCGCTTATAATACTGATTATTCAGCAGCTTTGGATGCGGTGACTTCGACTCTAAATATAGGCAGAAATGATTTTAAAGATATGCCTGTTGCGGTCGTCGGGGCAGGGGGCGTAGCAAGGGCGATAGTAGCAGGTTTAAGTGACGCAGACGCTAATATTTATATTTATAACCGCACAGTCAAAAAGGCTGAAAAGCTTGCCGCCGAATTTAACTGTGATTTTGCTCCATTAGACGACTTAAAGAATATCGATGCGAAATTAGTCGTAAACTGCACGAGTATAGGTATGTATCCGAAAGTTGATGCCACACCTGTGCCTAAGGAGTGCTTGAAAAAAGACATGGCAGTCTTCGATACGGTTTATAATCCAGCTGAAACGCTGCTGCTGAAACAGGCCAAACAAGCAGGGGCTAAAACGATAGACGGCATATCAATGTTCGTAAATCAGGGCTTAGCTCAGTTCAAACTCTTTACTAATACAGATGGCAATGCCGAGCTTATGCGAAAGACAATCCTTAAGCAACTTTAATGCAAGAGAAACTGAAACAGATAGTTATTGACAAAGACGCATTTATAGGTATCAACCTCAAAAAACTTTGTACTTTTGCTAAAGATCATTTATTGCTTGTTTGCGATACGCTCCTCTATGAGTGCATAACCACCAAGAGCACAGGGAGTGGAAAACTTTTAGATAGTTGCAAGCATCTCATTAAGGCAGGGGCTTACTACTGCTCTTGCAGCATTCAATTTCTTAAGTGGGAAGGGAGGAACTTGCGTCCCTACCCAACATTTCTTCCTGACCTTGAAAAGACAAAACAGATTAGGGAAGGTTACGTGCGTTCTGAAAATTCTTTCACAACCCAAGAACGAGAGAACATACTCGACCTTAATACCGAGATCGCAAAGAACATATTACTTAAAATAGTAGAAAGGTTGAAACATAGGATAATCTCTGAGAAACTTGATATTGCGACAAATATCAGGACGTTACCCAAAGACACCCGAAGCCGAATGGAGCAGTGGTTAGAGGGAACAAACCGCGTAGGTCTGCACGACACGGCGGTTCGCATGATGCAAGAGAAATGGCTTAAAGATGATACGAAATTCTGTCTTCATCAAGAATGGATTAGCTGGCAGTAATTTCGATTGGCAAGCATACTTGCAAAGGAATACTATTACCTTAGTCAAATGGGAGGAATCCCAGGAATTCGACGCGCGGAACATGATTATCAAGACATGGAATATGTACTACTTCTAAGCCGTGCGGACGGAATTCTAACAAGAGATGAAAAATTAGTAAAACCATTAGCTCAAGCTGCCTTTCCTGAGAAAGATATATTTTCCAACCTTGACGAAGTGCCGGAAGAATATATATGTCATTGGGGTAAAGATTGACATTCCTTAATTTAATTGTTGCTCTGGGGCGGTAATTGCTGGTATATTAAAAACGGTGGGGAGAATAAAAAGGTGTATGACGAGGAAAAGTGATATTCAACAATAGTGAAAGTGTTTCGTAATGGTGGCGATGAACATAATAGAAGAGTTCGGTAAGAAAGTCGGGCGTGAATTCGGCGCCGAACGGGTGATACTGTTCGGCTCTTACGCTCGTGGCATCGTTACGGAAGACTCAGACGTTGACCTGCTGGTCATTGGACCTTTCAAGGGCAGGAGCGTAGATAAATCGGTCGAAATTCGGATGAAACTTCGGCCTGTATTCCCTATAGACCTGCTCGTTCGTACTCCTGAAAAAGTACGTCAGCGAATGGAAATGGGTGACGATTTTATGCGGGAGATTCTCGAAGAAGGGAAGGTGCTCTATGAAGCCGATGACCGCTGAGTGGGTCGCCAAAGCCGAAGGAGACTTCGCCATGATGGAACGTGAGTGCCAGGTAACGGAGAATCCCAACTACGACGGCGTTTGTTTTCATGCGCAACAATGTGCTGAAAAATATTTAAAGGCACGGCTTTGTGAGGCAAATAAAACCTTCGGTAAGATCCACGATCTGGTTGCTTTGCTCGAACAGGCCCTTGATATCGAACCAAAGTGGGAAAGCCTCCGAGAAGACCTCGCTTACCTTTCGGATTTTGCCGTGGCTTTTCGCTATCCCGGCGAATCCGCCGATGCCGAGTCAGCAATTGACGCTCAGCAGCGATGTAGAAGGTTTCGTAACGCAGCACGCGATGTATTTGGATTAGAGACGTAAAATTAGTAAGGACGGACAAGTTATATGGCTACAAGTAAAAGTAAAACTCAAAAGGTGGTATTGGCGTACAGCGGGGGGCTGGATACGAGTGTGATTCTGCCGTGGTTGAAGGAAACTTACGGCTATGAGGTAATAGCGTTTGCGGCCGAATTAGGGCAGGGGGATGAATTAACCGGTATTAAACGTAAAGCACTGGCGAGCGGAGCGGTCAAATGTATCGTCAAGGATCTGCGCAAAGAGTTCGTCGAACATTATTTATGGCCTTTGCTTAAGGCAGGGGCTGTCTATGAAAAAGAATACCTGTTAGGGACGAGCGTCGCCCGGCCATTAATTGCAAAGCATCAGGTTGACGTGGCGCACGCCGAGGGTGCAAAAGCGGTAGCCCACGGGGCGACAGGTAAGGGAAACGACCAGGTGCGTTTCGAAATCAGCTTTATGGCGCTTGACCCATCCCTGAAAATTATCGCGCCCTGGAAAGACCCGAAATTTAAGCTGACATCCCGTGAGGCGGCGGTCGATTATGCCAAAAAGCATAAAATTCCCATCGAGCAGACAAAGAAGAAAATTTACTCCCGCGACCGTAACCTCTGGCATATCAGCCACGAAGGAGCCGACCTCGAAGACCCCGCCAACGAGCCAAAGGACGATTTGTTCGTTATATCAAATCCCGTTTCGAAAACTCCCGACAAGCCGGAGTATGTAACCATCGGTTTTCTCGAAGGCGTCCCTGTAAAGTTAAACGGTAAATTGACAAGCGGCGTAAAAATGATCGAAACTTTGAACAAGCTGGGTGGAAAACACGGCGTCGGCCAGGCGGATTTGGTCGAAAATCGTCTGGTCGGTATAAAGTCACGGGGTGTGTATGAGACGCCGGGAGGAACTATCCTAAAGACAGCTCACGATGCTTTAGAAAGCATAACACTTGACAGAGAGACTTTGCACTATAAACAACAGGTCGCTTTGAAATATGCCGAGCTTGTTTATTACGGATTGTGGTTTACCCAGTTGCGCGAGGCCCTCGATGCTTTTGTCAATGTAACTCAGCAAAATGTCACCGGCGACGTTAAATTAAAATTGTTCAAAGGCCGATGCAGCCTGGCCGGCGTTAAAAGCCGGTATAGTCTTTACCTGACCGACCTGGCGAGCTTTAAGATGGGGGCCGAATACGACCCGACCGATGCGACCGGCTTTATACGTCTGTTCGGTCTTCCTGCAAAAGTCGCGGCCGGAGTGAAGAAAGAATATAAGAGTATAAAAGGACAAAAAAGCACGAAATCGTAAAAGCACAAGAGGATCGTGCGTTATGTACTGCTTTGTAAAGGAGGCGTTGTGGCGGTACCCGGGTGGATTTGGATTGTATTTATCTTCGCGTTCGGTTGCTGTATCGGCAGTTTTTTAAATGTCGTCATATATCGCATGCCACGTGATAAGTCCCTGGTAACTCCTCCCTCGGCCTGCCCGTCATGTGGAAAGCATATTCGCTTTTACGATAATATACCGCTGCTTTCGTGGCTGATTTTGGGCAGGAAGTGCCGGTATTGCAAAGTGAAGATTTCGCCGCGTTACTTTTTTATTGAATTGCTGACCGGTCTTGTTTTTCTCGGTCTTTTTATCTTGTATTTTCAGGCCAATATGCGGGACCGTATCGGTTCGTTCACGGACGGCGGCTGGATTATCTATCTTATTCATATAATAATGTTGGGAGCTTTCATCGCAGCATCAGCAATTGACTTAGAGTATTGGGTTATTCCACTTTCTATCTGCTGGCTGGTTACTGCAGCCGGGCTGGTTGGCTCATCGGTTGGTGTTTATATAATTGACCCTTCTTTAATTCGGGATTATAAGCTTTTACCAAGCGCCTCGGCCCAAACTGCAGCGATGGCGGCGGGAGCAGCGATAGGGACGGCAATATCCCTTGTATTACTAATGACAGGGCTGCTTAAAAGAAGCTATGAACCCGAAGGCGCTAAAAATGAAAATCTTCAAAATCCGAACAATCCAGAGAAAGAGCCGGCAGAACCGCATTTTAATCATCGCCTTGAGGCGTGCAGAGAAATTGTTTTCCTGATGCCGATAATCGTCTGCTCAATTGCGGCTTACTGGATATGCAAAGAAATCGATACTATAGGCACATGGTGGACGGCTTTTACAAAACATCCTGCAATTGCGGGCTTTCTGGGCAGTTTGCTGGGCTACTTTGTCGGTTGCGGAATCGTCTGGGGCGTTAGAATCTTCGGCACCTTAGCCTTCGGAAAAGAAGCGATGGGGCTTGGGGATGTGCATCTAATGGGTGCCGCGGGGACGGTGGTAGGGCCGCTTTATGTCGTTTTGGCGTTTTTCGTGGCGCCGTTCTTCGGCTTGGCTTGGGCGTGCTTTAATATGTTTTTTAAAAAAATTCGACAAATTCCCTATGGTCCGTTCTTGTCTTTGGGTATATTTGTTGTTATGATTCTACACGATAGGATTCGTGATTATCTGAGTTTTATGTTTTTTCGCTGAAAATAAGAAAACCTAAAACCTCAAAATTATAAGGAGATAACAAATGCGGATTACCAACAAAAAAACTCAAGCCCTGTTGATAATATGTCTTGCAACCCTTACCCTGCTGCCTGGTTGTACCAACTGGGAGAAAAAATATGACGCTCTGTACGTAGAGCACGAAAATCTGAAAGGTCTTCTCTCGCGTGAAAGAGCTGAAAAGGGTCAGCTTACCGACAGGATTACAGAAGACCAAATGACGATAGAAGAACTCCAGAGGCAAATTGAAGAACGCAATCAAACACCAGCCCAGGTGTCCGGCTTCGGAGAAGGTTACGATGTTAGTTTTGATGCAGCTGCAGGTACGGTTACTGTAACTTTGCCAAATGCGATACTGTTCGATTCAGGAAAAGCCGTTTTAAAAAGCACAACCAATGTCGAGCTTGACCATATATACTCAGTTTTGCGGGATAAGCCGGAATATGCCGGTAAACAAATCAACGTCGTCGGCCATACCGATACGGACCCGATTAAAAAATCAAAATGGAAGGACAACT
>JASFMF010000154.1:0-5277 GCA_050117705.1 Phycisphaerales bacterium | reverse complement strand
GATCCCAAATTACCGAGATTCTTGTACTATAGTGATTATTACAGTCTTCCTTCTCGAATAGACCTTGTAAGTTTGAAGGAAAAACAAATCGAGGATGAAGGGGCTGCAAAAACATCCCAAGCATTATTTGAATTGGCTGAGATCAAATTGGGAGAGCTAATAAGCGCTACGGATTTCGAAGCCTTCATAGCCGAGTTGGAAGCAACGGGTAACGAGATAACTAACCAAGTGTTCAAATATTGGAAAACCAACACAGATTTGATAATCAGGTTCATGATCGACAGAAAGCAGCAAGGGAATACTATAAGACCTATCTTGGATATCAGAGTCGAGGATCGTAGGCATATGGTGTCGCTCCCCTTGCAGAGTCGAAGTAAGGGATTTAACTGGTTTGTTTCGTTTATAGTGTGGTTCAGCATGATACAGGAGGACCGGAACTCTGATTATATACTTTTACTTGACGAACCAGGGTTAAATCTTCACGCTTCAGCGCAAGCTGATCTATTGCGTTTCATAGAAAAACTTTCTGAAGATTATCAGATAATATACACTACGCATTCACCCTTTATGATTGAAACTGAGCATTTAGACAGGGTTAGGACTATTGTCGATACCAATAAAGGGGGAAAGATTTCAGAAAGTGTTGAAGAAGATGACCCTGATACCCTATTTCCCTTGCAAGCGGCTTTGGGTTATGATATTGCTCAAAATCTATTCATTTCAAAGAACAATCTCTTAGTAGAAGGACCAGCAGACCTCATTTACCTAACGGTTATGTCTGAAATATTACAGTCAGCAAAGAGACAAGGATTGAAAGATGGCGTGACTATAGTTCCAGTAGGAGGACTCGATAAAGTCGCAACATTCATAAGCCTGCTTAAAGGTAGCAAATTGAGTATAGTATGCTTTCTAGACTCATTTAAGGACCGAAAGGGAAGGCAGCGTTTAGATGACTTAGTAAAGAGAAAAATAATCAAGGAAAAAAACATACGTTTTGCGCATGAGTTCTGCAGCGTGGGCGGTCAAGTCGCCGATATCGAGGATATCTTTACAAAAGACGATTACATAAAGCTATTTAATACGGCTTTCCCCGAACATAAGGATTTGCAGATTGGGGATTTTAAAAATGCTTCCATCCCCATTATTTCTGCGATAAGCAAAGCGTTAGGTATGGACCATTTTAATCATTATCGACCGGCACGAGAACTTGCACGGAGAGGGGTCGGGTATAATTTTTTCAATGAGGAAAGCTTGGCGAATTTTGAGAAAGCATTCAAAACATTGAACAAGTTGTTCTAGCTCATCAGAGAAACAACGCAGCGTTGCCCTTACGCAAGAAAATGGGCTACACATCATTTCTGCCGGAGGCCAGCATGAGGAACATTCAGTGTTACTTAGTTCAGAAGAACGGAGTAAGTAAAAACAGTACCGAACCGAAGGCAGAAAAAACCCCCTACGATGCAGGGGGCTAACAATTAGCAGGTAACTTATGTTTGTTGTCCTAAGGTGGAAATGTTATGCGCGAGCTAGATGGCAAAATGAAGGGTTGGTCAAGGTGCCGCCTTACAAGAGTTCAGATTCGTTATTAGTGGGTAGATGGTTTAGGATTTTTGTATCGACGGGTTAGATTGAAGCAAATTGTAGCGGCGATTGACGGAATAAGCCATAAAAGCAATAAAGGTATCGAATTATCTGTCACTTTTGAAATTCTAAAGAAAGAAAGTGAGGGGAAGAGTACGACATATCCTAAAACAACGCAGCCGATCAAAGTTATTGAGTACGAACCAGTTTGCTTACCTATTGAGCCAATAAGATAAACTGCAGCAGCACAACCAATTCCATACCATAGAGGACTGCCGCAAATTAATGTTGGAAGAAAGAGTACTTCTAACGGTATCTCTGATGAACCAAAGATCCAATCAGAAATCCAGTAACTAATATAAAGTACGCAAAGCAGTACAATGAGTCCAAGTGCAAAGCCGGCTAAGATTTCTCCAAGGATTCTGATTATACTTAGAGGCGGTTTTTGCTTTTTGTTTTCAATAATAATGGTTTCGTACATAAGTTTTTATAAAGCCTGAGTTTAACTTTCCCGCATTTAGGTGTAGAAGTTAAGGGAATAGAAGTAAAAAGTCAAAAGTTAAAAAAGAGAAATGATGAAGATTGCCGCGCTTCGCTCGCAATGACATTGGTGGGGTAAGCCACCACCCTACAGTTGACTTTATGAGCAGCCCATTGAGTTTCCGCAGTTGTAGCATTTGTAGCAGGTGCCGTTTCGGACGGTTATTGAGCCGCAGACGTCGCAGGCGGGGGCATCATCGGGGAAGTGCGCGAACTGCGAGTTAAACTGCTCCATGATTTTAGCTTCCTGTAATCCGCCGGTCGTCTCACTAATCGTCGAGCCTACGAGGACTCCGATTCGATTGGGGAGATTAGTTGATATTTTTATCGGGGCGGAAGCGGGTTGTTTTTTTGCTTTTGCGGCCGAAGGAACAGGTTTTTCATCGATAACTGTTTCAGTCTTGGTTTTTGCTCCGGCTTTTACCTCGGCGATTTTTCTGGCGAGGTCTTTTGTCTTTTCGACCACTTCTCTTGCAGTTGTTGTGTTTTTATTGTCGGCCGGGGCGGAGATTGCCGTTCGGTTGGGGGTGTTCTTGTCGGCATATCCCGGTATGAACTGGCAGCCGAGCCAGCAGAAGATGTAGTCAATCAGGCTTTTTGCGAACGGGATGTCCCTGTTGGATGTCATGCCGGACGGCTCGAATCGCGCGTGCCGGAACTTGTCCACGAGCGTAATCAGAGGCACGCCGTACTGCAATGCCATCGAAGTGCATGTTCCTATGACATCCATGAGACCACCGACGGTGCTGCCCTCCTTGGCCATAGTGATGAACAGCTCACCAGGCTGGCCGTCCTCGTACAGCCCCACCGTCAGGTAGCCTTCATGTCCCTGTACTGAAAATTTGTGTGTTATACTGTGTCTTGTATCCGGCAGGCGGCGTCTGAAGGGCCTGGCCGGCGTGGATGCTTCGGCAGTGGCTTTGGCCTCCTTCTTGTGCTTTTTAGTGGAGACCGGCTGGAGCATTTTTGAGCCGTCCCGATAGATTGCGACCGCTTTAAGGCCGAGCTTCCATCCTTCCATGTAGGCGGCGGCCATGTCTTCGGTTGTGCTTTCCTTGGGCATGTTGATTGTTTTACTTATGGCGCCGGAGATGAATGGCTGTACTGCGGCCATCATTTTTAGATGTGCCAAAGAGGGAATGCAGCGTTTTCCGTTACGCGGCTTAAATGCACAGTCGAAAATCGGTAAATGGTCGGGATTAAGCTCTTTGGCTCCCTCAATAGTTTCGTGCTCGTCAATGTAATCACAGATGGCCTTGACCTCGTCGGCGCTGTAGCCGAGCTGTTCGAGGGCCATAGGTACTGTCTTGTTGACAAGCTTGAACATTCCTCCGCCGGCAAGCAATTTGTACTTTACAAGTGCTATATCAGGCTCAACGCCCGTTGTATCGCAGTCCATCATGAAGCCGATGGTTCCGGTTGGTGCAAGGACGGTGGCCTGGGCGTTGCGGAAACCAATTTTTGTGCCGGCATCAAAGGCCTGATCCCAGATGTCCTTGGCGGCGTTGCGCAAAGATTCCGGGCAGTGGGATTCCGGGATGTCATAGGCGTGCTGGCGGTGCATGTTTATGACCTTGAGCATCGCATCGCGGTTTTCATCGAATTGCTCGAAAGGCTCTTTTATATCGGCTATTTCGGTGCTGGCAGCATAGGCGGTACCGGTCATTATTGCGCTGATTGCTCCTGCCATGGCGCGTGCCTGCTCGGAGTCGTAAGGAAGCGCCAGGCTCATCATAAGAGAGCCGAGATTGGCGAAACCAAGTCCGAGCGGGCGGAATAGATGGCTGTTTACGGTAATGGCCTTGTCCGGATAGCTTCCGTTATCGACCAAAATCTCCTGAGCGATGATGAATATCCGAATCGCCTTTTTGAAGCCCTCTATGTCGAAAGTGCCATCCTCTTTTCTGAATTTCATAAGATTAAGAGAGGCCAGGTTGCAGGCCGAATCGTCGATGAACATATATTCGCTGCATGGGTTCGATGCGTTAATCGGCCCTGAATTGGGGCAGGTGTGCCAGCGGTTGATTGTGCTGTGGTATTGCAGGCCGGGGTCGCCGCAAACCCTTGTTCCCTCGGCAATAAGCTGCATTAGCTCGCGGGCGGAATGTTCCCCAATTTTTTCGCCTGTTGTGACGGCGTAGGTGGACCAGTTGTCGTCTTTTTCTACGGCTTGCATGAATTCATCGGTTACTCGGACGGAAAGATTGGAATTTTGGAACATTACGCTGTTGTATGCCTCGTTGTTGTGGTCGCCGTCATAGCCGGCCTCGATAAGCGCCCGGGCTTTTTTCTCTTCCTCGGTTTTGCAGGTGATGAATTCCTTAATGTCGGGATGGCTAATTTTTAGCGACTGCATTTTTGCCGCTCTGCGTGTTTTACCTCCGGATTTAATGACCGCTGCTATCTGGTCATAGACCCGCATAAAGCTCAGAGGGCCGGATGGTTTGCCTCCGCCGGACAGTTTTTCTCTGCTGCTTCGCAGTGTGGAAAGGTCGGTCCCTGTGCCGGAGCCATGTTTGAACAGCATTGCCTCACTTTTCGCAAGGCGCATAATGTCATGCATCGAGTCTTTGACCGACTGTATGAAGCAAGCCGATGCCTGAGGGAACTCATAACTGTTTTCGCATGGGAGGGCCTGCTTACTCTGCAGGTCCCAGTGATAATTGTGTTTGCCGCCGGCGACTCCATAGACATCCATAAGGCCGACATTAAACCATACGGGCGAATTAAATGCTCCGTATTGATTGACACACAACCAGGTCAACTCATTGTAATAAACCTCGGCATCTTCACTTGTGGCGAAATAACCATCTTTTCTGCCCCTCTCGGCGATTGCTTTACAAACTCTGTGAACGAGCTGTTTTACGGAATTTTCCCGTTGGCCTGTCTGGATATCGCCGTAAAAGTATTTGCTCGCGACGACTTTTGTGGCCAACTGGCTCCAGGACGTCGGAACTTCGATATTTTTCTGTTCGAAGATTGTTTGTCCGCCGTCGCCGGTGATTTTGGCCGAGCGTATTTCCCATTCGAGCTGCTCGAATGGATGTACACCCGGGGCGGAAAAGAAGTGCTCTATTTTCAAACCCCTTGATTCGTTTGTGTTTTCAACCATTTCCGCTTTCGATTGCTTCGTAGTAAAAGGATTCTCGGGGTCGA
>JASFMF010000153.1:0-5282 GCA_050117705.1 Phycisphaerales bacterium | reverse complement strand
ATCCACCCGTCCCGCAGGACTAATCGCCGGGTCAACTTCCAATATGTAGCAATAGCCGGAGACGATGAAGCCATCCTCGGTCGCGAATCTTGATCTTTGCTCGCGCCAGGTTTTATTATTATACATCCAGAACAAATCGTTGTACTTCTGGTGGTTACGGTTGGCCGGACAGTAGAACATCTCACGCGTCAAACCGGTATCGAACATATAATGTACCGTATTGACCGCAACATCCTGCAGCCAGGATCCGGCTGTTTTGGGCATCGGCAGTTTCGTATTGTTATCATCTGCATACATTGTAAGAGCAAGCAGATGCTGACGAATACGCGACGCACACGATTGTTTTCTTCCCTGTTCCCTTACCCTCTGAAGTGCCGGCATTAATATTGCCATCAACAACGCAATAATGGCAATCACAACTAAAAGTTCAATTAATGTAAATCCTTGCTTTTTACTCATATTACACCCCATACGATTTAAAAAATGTTCTTAAAAGTAGCCATTGTAATATTATATGACTTAACATTCATCTGTCAACAAAAAAACTGACCTGACCAAATTTTTTTTCGGACCTTTTTCCGGATATTTCCCAAATAATCCGTCCAGTTCCCTGATTTTTAACTCATAATGCCCTGGAACCGAAATACCGTTATAAACCTTTCGAAAAACCGGTTCTGTCCCGGTTCTAATTTTACTTAACTGTTTGTAACAACGTCACTTACCTGCAAGATAACGCACCTCGCCCAAAGATAAAGCCCTGTCATATATCCTGAACTCATCAATACTGCCCAATAAGAAATCATCCGCGGCAAATTGTGACCTTGCCAGATAGTTCTGATTAGTCTCACCGACATCTGATGGCAAAACCGGCGTTTCATCTTCCACAACGAGCCTGCCGTCCAGATAAAGCCTCATCATCATGCTCGAGCTGTCTATTACGGCGGCAACATGGTGCCAGTCTGATGGAAGTGCTGTCGGCGCTGTAATATTCGTTTCCGTGCCCGTTGAAATGGCAAATCGCATTCCTCCCTCGGTGCCCCATCGCGGCGTAAGGAACATATAGAAATTCGGGTCGGTATCCACTGCCGTGCTCACTCCGAAATCCCAGATACGCTGCCAGGAGCCGTCACCATCGCCCGAAAAATCCACCCAGCACGAAACAGTAATATCGTTCATCTCGGCGATGACCGGCCCAATAGGCAATTCAACATGGTCAAAAGAAGCGTCAAAAGCCATCGCGGTACCGTATCCGGTCGCTCCTGAAACATATTGCGGATTGCCCTGTATGGTACCATGCAGGCCATTGCCTGAGCTGTCCTCAACATTATTCTCAAAAGCGTAATAAGCCACCAGATTATCAGTGCCGGGGTCAACTGACTCAGGCTGTTCGATTTCTGCGGCTTCAGACCGATACAAACGAATATCGTCGAAGAACACCTTACCTATACCGCCGCCGGGCTGAGGATTAACCTTGTCGCCCATACCGATAGACATCGAAACTACATTAGTCAGGTCCACGCCCTGGTCTGCGAATGCCTGTAGCGGAATATCCCATCGCACCCAGTAATTATCCAGCACAGCTCTTGGATTATCATGCATTACCACCGCATCCTCGTCGAGGGCCACATACATCGGCTCGATATCGTTACTCGCATCGCCATAGTAAAACAGCGTCAGCGTTACAGTATCATCCACCGTCCAGTCGGCATTAAACGTCCTGGTCACCTCCGAAATCCCTGCACTGTTATCATAAAATACAGGCATAGATTGTCCACCGCCGTGAACGATTGTAGTTTCCACGTAATGTTCTCCTCTGGAGAAAGCCGGCTCAGGATAACCCGCCGTCGAACCGTTTTCAGGATTTTCCCATCCGTCTATCCACGCCAGATATACCGTATATGGTTCGAAGTCATTATAATCCTCGAAGTCTTCGACCACGATAAAGTTGCGTGCCGTAAAGCTCCAGACATTACCTTTCACCGGATTATTCGGGTCACCTACCTCATCAACGCGCCAGTAATACGTCATATCGTAATCAAAAAGCATCGTATATTCATTGGCATCTGTTACAATTGCTGTCGGCACCGTCGCCGAATTAACATCGTTGAAGTCGGTCCCTATATACACTTGATGCTCGTTGTACAGCTCGAACGTCTCATCGCTGATAATCCCCCGATTCCACACAAGTTTCGTATCGAGCGCCACATCCACTTCGCCGTCGACCGGCATGGGCCTCCACGCCTGCTGATAATCAGTAACCGCGATAGCATGAAGGTCGATATCCGACAGCACCTCATTATATAGGCGGAAATCATCCACCGACCCGTCAAAGGCCGGGTCTTCGTATTGTGACTTACCAAGCCAGTTTTGTGTCGTCTCACCAAGCCCGCTTATCGAGTTTACCGTCTCTTCCATCGAGCCGACAAGCTCGCCGTCGAGGTACATAGCCATAGCCGCCTCACTCGCACTCACAGTCACCGCAAGATGGTGCCACCCTGTTCCTAATTCCCCCTCACTCGAGCTGAACTCGTTCCATATCCCGTTATTGTTCACAATCGCCACATGCATCGCGTCACCGAATCCCGACGCACTCGGCGTGACATAAATATAGTTAGCGGTCCCTGTGCCGAAGTCGATAATCCGCTGCCACGAGTTGCCCTGGCCGGACCAGTTCACCCATACAGCCATGGTGCATTCATCCAGGGTCGATATAACCCCGCCGATTGGCAGTTCCACGTAATCATCAACGCCGTCGAGCTGTAGCGCGCCGTCAATCCAGCCGTCCACCCACTCCGACCCGTTAATAACTGTCCCGTCGTTGCCGTTGCCGGAGGAATCGGCGGCTACGGTGCCGGCCGTCTCGTCGAATTTCCACCAGCCGACGAGTTCCGCATTGGCCGGATTCGATAAAAACAGGCACAGCACAATAATACAGGATACCAAACAAGTTAACTTATACATACTCCACCTCCTTCGTTGAAAAAGTTATCGCAAGAGCCTGCCGCGCTCCGGCCGGTCCTGAAACATCGCTGAATTTCGAAGGACCTTGACCACCCGGAATGAATCCCCCCAACACCGAATTTACTTCCTGCCTCCATATCTATCACCACTAAAAGCAACAACCCCAAATTTGCTTCGGAAAGAGCACAGACAATGCAGAAGCCTCGTTTGAATAAAAAAGATGAACGTCCACAGGTGCACAACTTACACCGATACGTACTCCTTTAAATATACTTATACCATATAAGCCGTCCCCCCGTCAACGGAAAAACGGCTTAATTCGCACACATCCCCTGCTCAACCCCTGCGTCCACCATCGAGAAAATCCGGCTCAAGTTGTAATCGCGACGCTACAATCCCTGTTTCCTTATATAAAAGATTGCCTCTACAACCCTAACTGTTCCCTAAAAAATGGTAATTTTCTGAAAATAGTGGAAATATTTGCCAAAAGCGTAGGGGGGTAAACGGAAAAATAAATTTTTTACCAAAATTTTTAGTCACTTCCTTACAAACACTTAGCAGTTTTATTTTTTAAAAAATTCCTAAAATTTTTGCCAAAACTGTAGGCCCCCTCCAATTATGGGGACAGGTTTTTTTAGCCTTCGGCTAAAAAGTTCCTGGTCGTTAGTCGTTGGTATTTAGTTATCCGAAATTTGGCTAAATACTATTCACTATTCACTATTCACTATTCACTAAATACTGCGATGGGGAGCTTACCATTAAGCTCAACTTTTCCATCAAAATTCCTTCTTGCCTCGAAAGGCCGGTCATATTACTTGTCCTTCTCTATCGCCGGCTGCGCTACGGCTACACCTTCAGAAGAATCCCCCTCACGCACGGCCAATACGCCGTCGTCGACCCTGACGACTACGAACGCATCGCAAAAAACAAATGGTACCTTGTCCAAAGGGGCAACACCTCTTACGCCAACCGCGGCCAGTGGTCGAAAACCCAAAAAAGAAGATTAACAATCACAATGCACAGAGTAATCTTGGACGTCCCCGATAATATGTTCATCGACCACATCAACCATAACGGCTTAGACAATCGCAAGGCCAACCTCCGCCCCGCCACTCCCGCCGAAAACGCCCGCTACGCACGCTATCCCAAAATCAACACCTCCTCCAAATACAGAGGCGTCTGGTACGATAGGAAACGTCCCCACAAGTGGCGGGCATCTATCCGCGTCAACCGAAAAAGAAAGCACCTCGGCTATTTCAAAAACGAAACCGACGCCGCAAAAGCGTATGATAGAGCCGCCAAGCTCTATTATAAGGATTTTGCGGTTTTGAACTTCAAGGATTAAAGCCTCCATTGTCATTTCGACCGAAGCGATGCGAAGCATTGCGAAGTGGAGAAATCTGGCTTCTATGCATTGTTAATCTTACAAGCCATCACTGAGATCACGCCAGTTAGGATTCTCCTGATTAATTAACTGTAGTTTCTTTTCTCGCCTCCAGCTTTTAATCTGCTTCTCTCTCGAGATTGCCGAATCAATATTAGCAAAAGACTCAACATAAGCTAAGGTATCGATGTTATAGCGATGGGTGAATCCTTTAACAAGTCCTGTCTTATGTTCCTTGACCCTTCTTCGGATATTGTTGGTCAACCCAACATAAATCGTACGCGATTGGTTAGTCATGATATAAACATAATAATTTTTGTTCCCAGGCATTTTCTCATTATAAACGGTATTACCTATAGAGGCCAGATCCCTCGACTACGCTCGGGATGACGGTCAAAATCCACCAATTTTGCTTTTTGCATTTTGACTTTTGATTTTCTAAGGTATTATGGGGAGTTCGCAATATTAAATTTCGATGACTGACAATCTCTAATCTCTAATTCGCTAATCAACTTTTTTGCTGCCTCCGGTTCGGTACTATTTTATTTACTCCATCCATTTAGCTCGCGAATAACATTTCTACCTTCAGTTCGCACCAGTTTAAATCACTGTACGAAGCTCATGCTGGCTTACGGTAGAAATCCCCCTCTTGTCATTGCGAGCTTGTGCCCAAGGTGCGCAGCGCGGCACAAATCTTTTTAACAACACCGTTCAAATCTTTCTTTATACTATGTTCCCATATCCTCAAAACACGCCACCCCATACGTTTTAGCTTTGAAAAGTTTCGTTGGTCCCTTTTCCTTGTCTCACCAATCTTCTTTTGCCAAAAAGGCGGTATATTTTTCTCCCACTGTGGAAATCTGTACCCGTGCCAAAAGTCGCCGTCTAAAAAGACCGCCAACTTTTCTTTTGGAAAAATAATATCAGGTTTACCGGG
>JASFMF010000152.1:0-5294 GCA_050117705.1 Phycisphaerales bacterium | reverse complement strand
CAGCAAGGAAAGGTAATAGCTGAGACGGCAAGTGCAAGTGTGGCTGTCGAAGCGGGGCGAAAAACCGTGCTTACACCCGACAAAAAACCGACAGTAACTGTAGATAATCCAATGGTCGATGATGTTTTGAAGCTGTATAAGCTGGCCGAAGCCGAGAGAGAGCAAGGTGATTTAAAAATTGAATCGGTCTGTATCGTGGTTGGCAAGGCGGAAGTGGGAGAAGTACAAGGCGCCCTTTATTTCGAGATTCCAAACCATAAAGCAGAAGCAACGAAGGTTTTTACGCTTGGTCAGACAGCGATAATGGAAGGCCTTAAAGTGTACGATATGAAGGGCAAGCTTTGTAAGGTTGATGAAAATAAGGTTAGCGAAACTGGGGCATATTACAGCGTCCACTTCGCTGAGGAAGTTAAGCCGGGAGAATATTTTAAATTAATCGGCGTGGTCGACCTCGAAAAAATGCCATTAATTCCCGGTGGGATACCAATGCACAGCCAGGAAGGCCCCCTTCATCATTTTAGAATATGCAACATGTCACAGAATTGCATGAATTACTTTCGCTTAATTCTGCCCGAGTCGGCAATACTGGTTAACTGTAATCGAGAGATTATGGCTACAGACACTGTAGATGGCAGGGTAGCCGTGACCATAAGGAACTACACGGGTCAATACCACGACGGATGGTGCATGATTTCTTTTCTATGGCCTGATGAAGACGGTACAAGTCTTTCCGATATTCCTGATGAGTATCATGGCCTGCGAAATAAAAAAGATGAAGAAAATTCCAAGACCTACAACCAAGAATTGGAAAAAATGCAAGCAGGGATAAGATACGAAGACCAAAGTACACCATTGGCGGCCTTGCTGGCCTGCCTTGGTAGTGCTGTACAGAATGACACAGAGCTTTATGCAAAGGTTAAATATACTTACCAGGCACCCGACCAGGTACAAAGGTGGGTTGAAAATGCAAAATACTGGGCAAATGTAAGCGATTTTCTAAGCACACCAAAATGGCCGGAAAATCCAGGCGATGGTTATGTTCACCCAATATACATCAGTAGAAAAGGCTCGCTGATTTGTGAATACATACTACCAATCGTCTATGAGGATGGTAAATGGTATGTACATAATTCGAAGCAACATTTCGGCGCTGTGAACAAGTTCGAAAAGCCAACGTTACAGGAAATAGTAAACGCTGAAAGCAAAGGTTATCTTGCCAACTGGGAAGCAGCCGGACCGTATATTCAGAAGGGTAAGAAAAGCACAGAGCTGTTTGATATTCCCTTCGGTCCGGAACTGCCTGATACGGATGTTCCATGGCATCCGGTATCGGTCGAACCTTATGAACAACACCAGGCGCATGTTAATTTAAATAAATCCCTGTTGCATTTTGAGCAAGCGGTCACATATCTTCGCACGGAGATTACATCGAACGCTCAAAAGACAGCGCATCTTGAAATTTATACCGACGATGGGGTCAAGGCCTGGCTCAACGGAACTGTAATCCATGAAAGCAATAACAGTAGAGGGATTCAGGAAGAGCCGGACACAGTAGCTGTAACATTGAAGAAAGGAACCAACAAACTAATGCTCAAGGTCACCGAAGATGTTTGGGGCTCCGGAGCTATTGTGAGACTTCGAGATTAATTAAGGATACTTAGTCGATAATAGAACATTAAGGCCGTTCATTTTGGGAGCGGCCTTTTGTATTTCTCTATATGGGGAGTGTTTTATAACATGCACCATTGAGGTGGTTATGGTCTGGTGCTACTTGACAAACGCGTACAATCCTGTAACATCTGACGACGCAGGTTAATTTCTGAGAGCCCGATTAACGTATTTCAAATGATTGGAGCGGTTATGAAATATTCATTGCAGAATAAGTTCCTCGCATTATGTATTGTAATTTTAGTTTGTTCAGTGGTTTGTGCGGACGATGGCTATAATCTTTGGCTGTCTTATAGAAAGCCGGACGATGCAAAGATATTGAAAGAGTACAAAGAAACTTTTTCTTCTATTGTGATTCAGGGTGATTCCGAAACACTCGGCATCGTTCGAGATGAAGTGAAAAAAGGACTGGATGGCCTTTTAGGAGACAACCTGCCACTAAGCAATACACTTACAGGTAAAGCTCTTGTCATTGGTACACCGAAACAGTCTCGCATAATACGAGAATTAGACTTGTCCGGTGAGCTGGCGACTTTAGGGCGTGAAGGATATTTGATTAAATCAGTCGATATCAATAGTATTCCATCAATCGTAATCACGGCAAACGACGACATTGGTCTTTTGTATGGTTCGTTTCATCTACTTAGGCTTATGCAAAATGGAAAGTCACTTACCAATGCAAACATCCGCTCCAAACCTCGAATTCAATACCGGCTGTTGAACCACTGGGACAATCTGGAAGGCTCGGTAGAGCGGGGTTACGCGGGTAAGTCGCTGTGGAAGTGGAACGAATTGCCGGAGACAATAAGCCCCAGATATAAAGATTATGCACGGGCGAACGCTTCAATCGGAATCAACGGAACGGTACTTAATAATGTAAATGCCAACCCAAATATTCTGAGGACCGAGTATCTTAAGAAAGTTGCAAAGCTGGCTGATGTTTTTCGGCCGTATGGCATTCGTGTATTCCTTTCAATTAATTTTTCCTCTCCTATATCGGCCCAGTTTAGGGTCAGCGGCAATCGAAGAGGCGGCATCGGAGACCTGAAAACCTCCGATCCGCTGAATCCCGAAGTTAGGCAGTGGTGGAAAAATAAGGTCAGGGAAGTTTATCAGCATATTCCCGACTTCGGAGGATTTCTTGTTAAAGCAAATTCAGAAGGAATGCCCGGCCCGCAGGACTGGGACCGGACACACGCCGACGGCGCAAATATGCTGGCCGAGGCTCTCGAACCGTATAACGGTATCGTTATGTGGCGCGCCTTCGTGTACGATGCCGATGTGGATCCCGACCGCGCGAAACGGGCATATAAAGAATTCGTTCCTTTAGATGGTAAGTTTAGCCCCAATGTTTTCGTACAGGCCAAAAACGGTCCCATTGACTTTCAGCCCTGTGAGCCTGTCCAGCCCCTCTTTGGCTCAATGCCCAAAACCCCTCTGATGCTCGAATTACAAATCACACAGGAGTACCTGGGCCATTCGACTCATCTGGTCTATCTTGGGCCGATGTGGAAAGAATATCTCCAGTTCGATACTTATGCCAAAGGTTCCGGCTCGACTCTTTCTTCTGTTATAGACGGCACTTTAGATGATTATCAGATGACCGGTATCGCCGGAGTTACGAATATCGGCGACGATAGAAACTGGTGCGGCCATTTCTTCGCTCAGGCCAACTGGTTCGCTTTTGGGCGCCTCGCATGGGACCATACCCTTACCGCTGAGCAAATCGCAGACGAGTGGTTAAGGATGACTATAACCAATAACGATAGTGTTGTTGAAACGATAAAGTCGATGATGATGGGTTCATGGCAGGCCTGTATTAATTATATGACACCTTTGGGTCTGCATCATATTATGCAGGCCGATTTTCATTACGGCCCGCAACCGAGTTATTCAAGAGCGCCGCGGCAGGACTGGACCTCCGTTTATTATCACCGTGCCGATGAGGCCGGCCTGGGATTCGATAGAAGCTCGTCCGGAAGCAATGCGACGAGCCAGTATTTTTCGCCGTTGCGGGAGCGGTTCGACAGCATAGAAACGTGTCCGGAAAAATACCTGCTTTGGTTCCATCATATCCCCTGGGATTACAAAATGAAATCCGGCCGGACATTGTGGGACGAGATGTGCAGTCGCTATTACGAAGGAACAGATTATGTGGACAAAATGTATGATACATGGCAATCCCTTGAGGCGAGCATCGACCCGGAAATATTTGCGCACGTAAAAGATAAGCTGCAAAAACAAAAGGTCGATTCCAAGCTATGGCGGGATACCTGTGTTAACTATTTCCGGAAATTCAGTAAAAAACCTGTGCCGGATTTCTAATCTTTGGTATTATTTATAAACTAAACGGCCTAAAATACCGATTTTAGTGAAAAATTTAACGCTTTATTAAAAAAGCAGTTTGCCAACGTAGCTCAATGGTAGAGCTCTGGTTTTGTAAACCAGTGGTTGTCGGTTCGAATCCGACCGTTGGCTTTTCTTTTTTTCCCGTGACATCTAACGCCAAGTCGTCTTTTGTTATGCCTATGCACCAATTACTTATTTATATAAGATTTTTAGGGCTTAAAATAGATTGAAATCTTCGACTATAATTTGTCGACTGCAAATTCCAATAGCCTTAAACTGACGTACGAGCGAATCCACCATCGCTGAAGGTCCGCATAGAAAAATGTACTTATTTTTTAGGCCTGCATCGACATGACTGTTTATATACTGAGCCGTTATTCTACCCTGCTTAGAGCTGATGTATAATTCATAATGATGTCCACGTTGCTCGAACGCCCTGAAGCCGTGGAAGTGACTCATAACCACCTCGCGCCGGATGTCACTGTCGAAACTCGCTTGTTCTTTTGTACTGCAAACGTAAAAAAGACTGACAAGTGGGCTTTGCCAGGACTTTATAATCTCAGGATGCATGCGAGTCAACCTCTCCGGTAGTTCCTGTGTTCCAAATTGGTCTTCGGAGTGGAGGGCCACATGCCACATACCTATAAAGGGTGTGATGCCGATACCTGCTCCGATGAATACACAGTCTCGCTGTGCTAACAGAAACTTCTCGCTAAAGTGACCGTATGGTCCAAAGACGGTTACAGGATCACCTTCTTCAATTAAATCGAGTGTTCGCGTATGATCTCCGACTTGCTTTATTCCGAGTTTGAACTCAGCTCCGAGGTTATAACCACAGGCAATCGAATATGGATGCGGTTCCGGGGTAATCCCTTTCTTACGAATAACAAGATAAACGAATTGGCTGGGCTTGAAATCCATCTTCTTACTAAGGGGGGTGAATGTCACATGAATGATTTGTCCGACTTTTTTAAAGCTGGAGACTACATATTGAAAATGCGGACCTATGAAGCGATATAAAAAACGTATATAAACGAAGCTCAGAACTGCCAACACAAGCAAGCTATAAAGCCATATACCCAAAAGGGGATATTTAGCCACATCGGCATTTACCAGCAAAATGTGAATAATCACGACAGGCAAGAGAAGCCCGAACCATTCGTGCGTCCTTTTCCACAGATGGTACGGCAACTTAATCAAAAAAGTTAACGCTACCAGCAAAGCAAAAAGCAATATTGCAATTATGCCAACGTTGTGACCCCAAAGATATTGATCCT
>JASFMF010000151.1:0-5323 GCA_050117705.1 Phycisphaerales bacterium | reverse complement strand
TATAACATTGCTTGCGCTTTTTTCAGCCATTCTTTCCAGCTCAATCAAATCCGACTTTTGTAGATTGTAAAGATCTGCGAAACTCTTTACTAAACCTTCTTCGACCAATTGTTCAATCAAAGCCGTCCCGAGGTTTTCGATATCCATTTGTCCCCGACCTGCGAAATATTTCAAACGTTCTTTCAGTTGTCCAATACAATCCGGATTTACACATCTGATATAAACGCCATTTTCATCCTTGACCACGGTCGAATCACAGATCGGGCATTTTTGAGGTATTTCAAAAGGTTTTGTGTTGGCCGGTCTTAATTGTTCCTTTACTTCAATTACCTGTGGTATTATCTCGCCTGCTTTTTCAATCACAACAGTATCGCCACAACGAGCGCCCAGTCGATTCAATTCATCGAAATTATGCAGACTCGCTCGCTTAACCGTCGTGCCTGCCAGTAACACGGGTTTAAGGTTTGCCACAGGCGTCAAAATGCCGCTCTTGCCGACTTGGACATCGATTGATTCGACTATGGTCTCGGCCTGCTCAGCGGCGAATTTATAAGATATGCACCATCGGGGCGCCCTGCCCGTTGCTCCTAATATCTTCTGTTGATCGAAACGATTAATTTTTATAACTAGTCCATCAATGTGGAATTTCAGTTTATATCGCTCATCTATCCAAGTATGACAAATGTCTATAACCTCTGTTATATCGTGAGCATGACGTGTTATATTCGGATTAACTGGTAATCCTAATTCTTTAAACTTATCTAGGCATGCAGAATGATTATTCGGAAATGATTCAGGTATATCGCCTAGTGCATATGCATAGAACGATAGGTTACGTGTTTTTGTTATTTTAGCATCAAGTAATTTCAGTGAACCTGATGCTGCATTTCGTGGATTAGCAAACAATTGTTCACCTGCTTCTTTTCGGAGTTTATTCAATTCTTTGAAAGATTGAATTGGCATATACACCTCGCCTCGAATTTCGAGTGCAGGTGGAATATTTTTACCTCTCAACAATAAGGGGACAGCTTTTATTGTCCGCACATTAGCAGTTACATCATCCCCAAATTCTCCGTCTCCGCGAGTGGCGGCAATATCAAGCGAACCATTTTTATAGTGAAGACTGATAGCAACGCCATCTATCTTAGGTTCCACAACATAATTATAATCACTGTTTCCTAGTATTTTTCGCACACGTTCGTCAAACGCTTTAAGCCCTTCGGCATTGTAAGTATTGTTGATACTAAGCATTGGCACAGAGTGTCTTATAGCGTTGAAAGCTTTAAGTGGTTGGCCGGAGACGCGCTGGGTGGGTGAGTCGTCTGTTATAAGATCTTGGTTTTCATCTTCTAATGTCTTAAGTTTTGCAAAGAGTTCATCGTATTGAAAGTCAGTGATTGTTGGTTGATCAAGCACGTAATAACGATAGTCGTGTGCCCGAATCTTGTTTCGTAATTGTTCAATCTGTTTTTGTATTTCGTTTGTCATGGCAGTTCAAAAACAGCGGCCGGATTCTTTCTTTTTACAGGTATTTTGGCCGCATCGATAGCATATCCCGTTTTCCAGGGGCTTGCCGTCCAGAAAGTCCCTAATGTTCTCAAGAGTAGTTTGAGCAATGTTCCCCAGGGCTTCTCGTGTGAAAAAGCCCTGATGTGATGTGATTAAAACATTGCTGAAAGACAGCAGTCTTGCCAATATGTCGTCCCCCATGATTTGCGTAGAAAAATCCTCGAAAAAGTATTCGCTTTCCTCTTCATAAACATCAAGCCCGGCCGAGCCAACCTTACCACTCTTAAGAGCATCTATCAGTGCTTTAGCATCTATTAATCCCCCCCTGCCTGTATTTACAATCATCACACCATCCTTCATCCTGGTGAGACTTTCCTCATTGATTATGTGATACGTGCTGCGATTCAGGGGACAGTGCAGGGAAATGACATCCGACTGAGTATATAAATTTTCAAGCTTGACATATTCCATTCCGGTCGCTTTTGCATACTTTTTATCAGGATAGGGATCGTATGCCAGCACCCTCATATCAAAGCCTTGCAGGATTTTCGCTACTATCTTTCCAATCTTTCCGGTTCCGATTATTCCGGCTGTTCTTCCAGACATGTCGAAGCCCATCAGGCCTTTAATAGAGAAATTGCCGTCCCGCGTACGATAGTACGCCTTGTGGGTCTTGCGGTTGAGACTTAGTATTAAAGCTATAGCAAATTCGGCTACTGCATATGGCGAATACTCGGGCACATGGACCACTGGTATTGTCCCAAAAGCCGCTTTAAGGTCCACATTGTTATACCCTGCGCAGCGTAATGCTATTAATTTAACTCCAAGTGCGTTCAATTTTGTGATTACATCAGCCGAGAGTGTGTCATTAACGAACGCACAAACGATGGTGCATTCGTTCGCAAGGGAAGCCATTTCAGTATTCAAACGGTTTTCATAGTACCTGATATCGTATCCGAAACCCTTTGCATTGACCGCGTCGAAGAACTCCCGGTCGTAAGGCTTTGCATCAAAAAAAGCTATAGATATAGTCTTACCCATGGCTACCGTTATCCCCGTACTTAAAATCTCTTGATTTTTCTGTCTATTTCTTTGGCCATAACAGCTTAATTTATATGCTGTCTTGTTACATTTTGCAAGCCCTGTTAGAGACAAATGCATCTATGTGAAAAGGCTGATTCTCGGCGTGTAAAATGAATTTATTGAAATGGTATTTGACAAAATGGTTAAATTTCAGATAATACCTGAAAATTTATATGGAAAACGGTTGTTGAAGCCGATGTATTGATTTGTAGTTTGCTATTCCCCGATAGCTCAATTGGTAGAGCGAGCGGCTGTTAACCGCTAGGTTGTAGGTTCGAGTCCTACTCGGGGAGTTGTGGTTTTTTACGTATATGTAATTGAAAGCATCTCCACAAAACGTCGCTACGTTGGTCAGACCAGTGACCTTGAACGACGGCTCACAGAACATAATAATCCTGAACACAATCCTGTAAAGTATACTACTAAACAAGCCTGTCCATGGCGGCTTGTCCATCAAGAGCAGTACCCCAGCCTTTCGGAGGCAATGAAACGCGAAAGGTGGCTTAAATCACGAACGGGACGCCGATGGCTGGATAATAACCTTGGTAGAGCGAGTCCGGCAGGACTGCCGGATTAACCGCTAGGTTGTTCGTCTTCTTAATAACGAAGTTGAAGTATTAAATTGCCTTGATATTTTTCCCGCTCACCATTTCAAATATGAAATCTCAACTCATTTATTTACACAAATTTAACAGCATGCTAATAGGGTTGTAACATTATTATCTATATTTGCAGGAGTGACGTTTCAAGTGCCATATTGGATGTTAATGGCCAATGCTTCGTAAAAACTTTTATTCATTTATCAAAGGAGAAGATCATGCGAAACACTATTGTGATGCTGTTGGGACTGGTGCTATGTTTTACTTTCACTCCCCTCGTGGCAGAAGAAAATTTCGATCCAATGACCCTGGTTATTGACCCGAATGTGGACGCCCAGGTCATACGCTTAGATAAGAACGGCCTGTACGTTATTACCTGGTCTGTTCCTGCCGACAAAGTGGATGTCTTTGGCCGCACACAGCCGGATGCTATCGACCGCGACAATGTGCTGGCAAGTGTGAAAGGTGCGGAAGGAGTCGTGCTTGCCGATCTCGATCCAACTAAGCGTTACTACTTTGAACTATTTTTTACCGGCGGAATCCGCGACGGTGAGACCGTGTCCGTAGCCGAACGTTTTCTACCCTTAGAACGGGCAGAAAACTTCCGTGACATTGGCGGCTATCGCACTGCCGATGGGCGTTCTGTTAAGTGGGGGCTGATATATCGCACCGATAAGTTGTCTCTTTTAACCGATGCTGACTTAGATTATCTGGCTGACTTGCAATTGAAGATGGTGGTTGATTTCCGCGGTCAGGATGAAATCGATTCGGAACCTGATCGTCTGCCCTCCAGCGTGATAAAAGCCATCAATCCACAGATATCCGGTACGGAAAACGCGCAAGAGCTATACGGGGCGTTATTGACGGGTGATGTGGAGGCCACGGATGCCGCGATGGCACAATTGTATCAGATTCTGGTTGATAACTACGCCGTCCAATATGGAACTTGGCTGAATGAACTGGCCGACCCGAATCAGTTGCCGGCGGCCCATCATTGCACTGCCGGTAAAGACCGGGCGGGAATCGCTACCGCACTATTGCTCTCGGTCCTGGGTGTGCCAGAGGAAACCGTTGTGGCCGATTATACCCTCAGTAACTATGCCTTTGATTCGTTGCTTGCCGAATCACTTGCCGATCCGCAATTTATCGCCATGGACGTCCCGATAACAACCCTGAGCATCATACTGGCTGCCGACCCCGTTTGGATGGAAAAAACACTGGCATATATTAAAGACACGTACGGGTCTGTGGAAAATTACTTAAAAACTCAGGGAGGTGTCACCGATGCAACGCTAACAGCCTTGCGCGCGAACCTTTTACAGTAGTTCATATCAATTTCAGTGCATTTGTCAAGCAGAACGGCTGAGGGCGCATCCATATATGGATGCGCCCTCGTTTTAGATATGTGAGTTAAGCATGGATCAGACCACTGTTGAAACACAGCATTGGTTGGTGATGCCCATTGAAAGCCTCAGAATTTGTTGTGGAGTTTTATGTTTAATTTTGGGATATTGAAGCGATTCAAAGATTTAGTTAAGCTTGACTTATAGAGAAAATGATTGATTCAAAAAGAATATATGAAAAATTCGGCGATAACTATATAGCCGACGAGCATACCTTTACAATGGGTATTGATAAACGCTTTACATCTCATTTCGCAGAACGTTTTAAAGGGTTGAACGTTTTAGAAACCTGTACGGGTGGTGGATTTACGACTATATCTCTTGCGAAAACTGCGAGCCATGTTGTTACTGTAGAAATTGATGAATTAGTTCAGAAGCAAGCGATTGCGAATGTTGAAAAAGCGGGTCTTACAAACAAAGTTTCTTTTGTCAGTGGAAACATTCTCGAACAATCCCTGCTGAATAACCTTCCGCCGGCAGATGGCGTATTCATTGACCCTGACTGGGCTGTCACCGGGCCGGAGCATAAATACTATTTTGTAAATTCGAATACTCAGCCGCCTGCGGATATTCTGCTTAATAAAATGCTTGGATTAACTAAAAATGTCCTTCTTATATTGCCGCCATATATTGATGTTAATGAATTAAGAGATCTTCCGGAGCATGAATTGGAAAGATGCTATATAGGGAAAAAACACGAACTTAATTGTCTTTATTTTGGTAGTCTTT
>JASFMF010000150.1:0-5361 GCA_050117705.1 Phycisphaerales bacterium | reverse complement strand
CGAATGATGCGTTCTCTATCGGAATCGATGTGGGCATAGATTCGATAAGCCGCACATTATCCAAATCCCAGTATCCGCCCGGCATCCCGGCCGAACGCATGGCAACACCAATATTCTTGTCCACCCATTCGTCATCCGAACCTACTGTTGGCAGATGAACAGAGAAATCCTGTAATATTGACGACCATGGCAAAGCCGTAACAGTCTGGCATACAATGTCCACCGGCTCGTTACCATCACGATAGTAGAGAACTATTTCAAGCATATCGGCCGGTATTTCTGCAGAAGGTGGGAATCTATATGACACGCCCACCGCTACTGTCAGTCGATAGTCACAGCCGACTTTATACGTGGCTTCCAGGTCCTGCTCGAAACCATTACCCGTTTCAGTGGCAAGGAAAGCCAGTTGGCTGCCATCAGGATTTATTATGTGGTCTGGGCTGCCCTCGGCTGTATTAGCGAACACGCCTGTATTAGCGCTGGCAAATGTATCCACATCAAGCTCTGTCCATTGGTCCGCAAGGGGTACTGCCGGAAAGGCGTTTGGGTCTATCGCCGGAGCTTCGAACGAGGCGTTCCCAATGGGAATAGATACGGGCACGGACTCGATGAGTCGCACGTTATCCAGGTCCCAGAATCCACCCGCCATCCCGGCCGAACGCAAAGCTATACCGATGCTCTTGCCCGCCCAGGCGTCGCCTGACTGTACTGCTGGCAGATAAACAGAGAAATCCTCTAATGTTTGCGACCATGGCATTGCTATTACAGTCTGGCATACAATATCCACCGGCTCATTGGCATCACGATAGTAAAGAACAAGTTCGAGTGTATCGGTTGGTGTTTCAGAGGAAGGTGGAAATCTCATAGATACGCCCACCGCTACGGTTAACCGATAGTCACAACCAACTGTGTATGTTGCATTCAGGTCCTGCTCAAGGGCATTACCGGTTTCAGAGCTGAGGAAGGCCAGTTGCTTTCCATCGGCGTTTATTATATGGTCCGGGCTGTCCTCTGCTGTATTAGCAAACACGCCTGTATTGGTACTTCCCGTAGTATCCAGATCAACCTCTGTCCATTGGGCCACGAGCGGTACCGCCGGAAAGGCGTTTGGGTCTATCGCCGGAGCTTCGAACGAGGCATTATCAATGGGTATCGATGCCGACCTCACCTCAGAAGTGACCCATAAACATAATAATATAAACAAACTTAAACAAACATAATTACGTAACATCATTTTCCTCCTCTTAAAACTAATTGGTTCGGATGCTTTGGGTGGCTTTCGTTTGAATTGCTTTTATTCAGCATCTTGATTAACTCATACTGCCGGTCACGTCTCCGTATCTTTACATCATATGAAAGTTAACTTTAAAATCAAGCTTCAGGTATTCTATCTTACTCAGTTTCTGAACAAATGTTCGTCTAAATCGTAATAACGGTAGCATTTCTCCTCCTTCAGAAATAAAGGGGGGCAAATTCACAACGCCCCCCTTTATTTTGATTTAAAGGGTATTTTCAGCCCAATAATCAGGAAAATCAGTGTAAAAAGTACTGTCTTTCAGGGATGTAATATTAATATCACGAGGTATCTTTTCCGATGGTGAGCTTAGGTGGGTTATAAAACTTATTCACACGGCAAATAAATTGTTACTGTAGTTCCCTTGCCGATTTCACTCGCAATGTTCAGCGAGCCTTTGTTTAGTTTGATAAATCGCAGAGTATAGGAAAGCCCCATTCCTCGTTTTCGTCCTGCTGTTTTTGCCGAGTAAAAAGGTTGTGTTGCTTTTTTAATAGCTCCGGCGGCCATGCCACAGCCTAAATCGAGAATTTTGATTTTTACCGAATCATCTGATTCACTGTTCTCGGCGGCAATTTTTATTATTCCGGGTTCGTCGCTGTAGGATTCAACGGCATTAGTGATAACGTTTGCAATTGCCGACACGATTTGAGCCGAATCAACGAAAATGTCATTGATATCTTCAGAGATTTTAACCTGGACATCGATATTTTCGATGATTGTCTTTTGACTGGCCAACTGTATAGCCTCATCGAGTATTTGTTTGACATTTGTCCGCGTTGTTCTTGGCTGGTTCGGCTCGGCAAAACTCATCAGACCTTCGATTATGTCAGATGCCTGGTTGGCATTTTCACAAATTTGCTCGAGGATTTTTTTCTTTTCCTGGTCGCTCTCAGCGTCGGCGAGCAGTTGTGCCCGGCCGGATATCACGGCAAGAGGGTTATTTAATTCATGTGCCGCACCTGCCGCCATCTCGGCCAAAACATCCAGCGGATTCTCAAGCGAAGTAATTGTGGGCTGTGTATCTAAAGAATCTGATGAGATAAGCCGGGCAAAATTCTCGGCAAAATGCTGCTGTCGCTCTTGTGCCAAAGCCATACCTAAGACAGTCCCGGCCACTGTTGCGGAAGTTTTAAATTTCTCTTCGAACAGTTTGATGTCGTCCGGGTAATGAAGCTCAAAGACGATAGCGCCGATAGTTTTACCATCGGATATTAACGGCAGCATTTTTGTCCGGCTTGGCTCGAAGTCGGCTTCCAGTTCTTCGAACATCCAGTCTATGTGGTCGTAAGCATTTACGATTTCGAAATTATTTGCAATTTTTTTGGGTATAGCTGATGTTTCGGCCGGCACATGCAGGCAAACTACTCTGCTTTGTGAGAGGTTTTCTATGATTACGGTTTTGAGCGTATGCGGAGCGCTCGAAGGCACTAAATAAAGACAAACCTTGCCTGTTTGATAAAACCGCTGCCACTGAGTTGCGAAATATTCGGCAATGTCAAGCGTTGTAGTCATGGAATTAAGGTTTAGCAGAAAATCTGTGATGAAATCAAGGTGACTCGAAGCACTTTGCAATTGCCGGTTTTCGAGTGACAATTCTGTGTGTTGTTGCGCTAACTGGATCGTGGTCGAACGAACAGCCTCGCAGTAGCTTGCTCCTGAATCTGGTACATCCAGACCTAAAATTTTAGTTCTTTGCCCTACGGTTTCCAGCAGGTTCCTGTGAATCTGCTCTATTTGTTCGGAGTTTATTCCGAGCCATTGAGCTATAGGCTGCACCGGTTCGGGGGTGTCACAACTGCCGGACCTGCCAATGCCGGCACGACGCGCTATTGCATCGGCTGCCTGTACGACCGCGGCTATTCTTGCCTCGGGCATGTCCTGAGAAATCTTTACGGTTTGACTGTGGTGAAGCCAGATAGCAAGGATAATAAGGTTCGGCAATCGCCATTTCCGGGCCAGATGTTTACCTATGATTGTATGGTCGGTGTCCAGATGTTTTTGCTCGATGTCGCTGATGCTTTGTTTTGTTGAAGCGGCTTCTTCGATTATGCGGGCGAAACTTTTCGGCATTATTTCTTCAACTGCTGATTTACCGATATCGTGCAATAGCCCGGCACAGTAAGCCAGTTGTGAATCCATCTGGGGCGATGCTGCCTCTGCGATGTCTTTGGCACAGCAGGCAACTGCAAGACTATGGAGTAAAAGTCCTGTTTTTGTGGCGCTTCTATTCGTGCCGGTACCGTTGTCGGGTCTGAAGGTCTGTAGGACCTTAACCGACAGCAAAGTATCGCGTATATCGTACGTAGGAAGTTTATCGAGTGCCTGTCGAAGCGAGAATCTTCCATCGGGTGGATTCAGGCCGCGTTGCTCCAGAACCGAAAGAAACTTGGCGGTAAGTACCGGGTCCGATTCGATAATGTCGGCTAATGTTGGTAGTGAAAATTGACCCTGTGGAAGCTTGGATAGAAACTGCGCCGCGATGCATGGCAGGGTTGAGAGTGAATCGAGCCTGCTGATAACAAGCTCAACCTCCTGGGAAACTTTTATGTCAGCAGATCCATCCTGCATATAGTCGTCCCTGTCTTTTATTGAACAGTATAATGCCGAGGTTTTTAACGGTCTCGCTGCTTATTTCACCTTTATTTCATCTGGAGTATCGAGGTGACTTTGTCTGTAAGTTCGGCGATATTAAAAGGTTTTTTGATGAAATCTTCGGCGCCGGATTTAAGTAGCTGGGCTATTTCATCTTGTTTTACAACACCGCTTACTATAATAATTTTAATGTTTTCGAACTCCGGATTTCTTCTTATCGTCTGGCATACTACGTTGCCGTTGACATCGGGCAGCATATAATCGAGCAGTATTAATTCCGGTCGGAATCTCTGGGTCGCCATCCCTGCCTCGTAGCCGCTTGATGCAGTTTTTACATCAAACCTGCCGTCGCGCTCAAGGACATCGACTATCAGCTCGACGATTTCGGCGTCATCATCGACGATAAGAACTTTTCTTTTGCCTGAATCTATGGCATCAAGAGGGATGTTATTGTCCTTCATAAACTTGATTAGATTCTGGCGTGGAATCCTTCTGAATTTTGAGCCTGGGACTCTGAATCCTTCCAGCCGGCCGGCATCGAAGCAACGGATAATTGTTTGTTGGCTGACTCTGCAAATTTCCGCGGCTTCCCCGGTGGTAAATAAATCCTTCATTTTATCCAGTCCTCTCCTTTAACCAAATCCCTTTGATATACCCCCCACCAAATTACCTTTTTGGCCTAATTTAACCGAAAGTTTTTAATGCTGTCAAGTATAAAAAAAATTAAGAGACCCAATTTTATTTACAATTAAGATGGTTATTATCAGACTATATTAAAAATGAAGTTATTGGATAAGAATTTTCTTTGGGTTAGTTCTTATTTACATTTTGACAGTGGAAGAATTAAGCCAAACCCTATGAGGGATTGAGGGTAATGCTTTAAGCTGTTAAGTTCTTTTATTTTATAATCTTAAGATTTGATATTATTACGTCATTGTGAAAAGAGCGAATATTAAGAGACTGTTATTTCCGCTGGGAGATGACAAGAAACCACTCAGTTAGCTCAAATCTGTACTGTCAAAACCATGAAATCACAGGTTTTTTAATATTCACTTTGTAAGTTGCTTTATAACGAAATTTTAGATGGATATGATTGATTTTAAATACGGCATGGCTTCATTTTTTTTATTTTGTACTGAACTTTTTGGAGGAAATAACGATATATTGCGATATAGTAATATAATAATATATTTAAGGATATTTTAATGGATGAGAAAGTAGCAGAACACGTCGCCGAGGTTTTGAAAGCAGTGGCACACCCCATTCGTTTAAAGATAGTTGATTTACTTCAGGACGAAGAAATGTGTGTCGGTGATATTGTAAAAGCAGTTGGGGGAAAACAATCTATTACCAGTCAGCAGCTTAATATGATGAAGGACAAAGGTGTATTGGGTTGCAGACGTGAAGGTGCGAGAGTGTACTATCGGATAGAGGATAAAAATGTGATCAAATTATTAGGTTGTATATATGAC
>JASFMF010000149.1:0-5367 GCA_050117705.1 Phycisphaerales bacterium | reverse complement strand
GGGGAGTCTTTGTTTTCTGAGTTTGGCCTACGGGGAGTGCCACGTGGCGCATACTCATATTGGTAGGAATCCGACGTGGCGGCCGGCGGACTGGAGTAATCCCGGCGGAGAGGCTGTTGACCTTGACCCGACGGACAACGATAAACTCTGGTTCTTTTCGCTGCCGCCCGTTCATAATTGTGCGACTCCGGGCTGGCCAAACTGGGAGCAGGTTAACGGTGATACGTTTCTTGCTTTGACACCTGTTATGGAGGACGAAAAGCATATTACGAAACCCGATGACCCTAACAAGGTGCTTTATACCTGCAATTTCACTTATACCAAAGCTGATGGTTATGGTGACCCGAACGGGCTGCTGCATATTGACGGCTGGCATTCGGCGCATGGGCCGCAGGGAGCGTGGAATCTTGAAAGTGTCGATGCCAATACCATGCCGGAGTGGGACATATATTTAGAACGGGAGCGTGTAAGCCCGAATCTGGACGGGGACGATTTCTTCACTTTGCTGCCTGATGATACGTCGACACTTGAAAAAAACGGCGATGTATATTTTATTGAGAAACGCTGGCTGGAAGATAACAACGCCTGGGGTATGCATGACCATATGGGATTTTACTTCTGGCTTGGTGAAGATGATGAAGAGGTTTATGTAGTGTTATCCGCTCACGATGCCGGCGGGATGTATCAGCGTTCGGCTGATTTTGTGATACGTTTCGCCAAGCGAGTGGTTAAGCCGGTTTCGGGAGACCTGAACGGAGACGGTGTCGTCGATATTCATGATTTGGAGATACTCATCGAGCATTGGGGTGAAATTGGCGTTTATTGCGGCGATGAGCATGAGCCTCATGACCACGACCATGAACATGATGAGGAGTGAGCGTTCGCAGGGAAGAAATCTTTATGAAAATTGATTTTTCTAAAGCAGAATTAATTTCGGAACATGTCCGGGGTCTCTTTGGAGACCCCGGATGCCGCGTTAAGGTTTGCGGCCGGGCCAGTGCTTTTACGTTGATAGAGCTTTTGGTTGTTATTGCGGTTATCGCGGTGCTGATGGGTATTCTTTTACCCGCTTTGAACCGTACCCGACAGCAAGCCAAAAAAGTCGTGTGTTTGAGTAATATGCGGCAGATGGGCATCGCGCTGCAGACGTATTTGATTGATTCGGATTACCGTTTGCCGCCGAGTTCATGCCATATGACTGACCCGAATGATTACTGGCTGCGCATACTGAGTGAGTACACGAGTGAGAGTTTGCTGTTTTGCTGTCCCTGTGACCGGCCTAAAGACCTTGTGGACTGGAATAAGCCACTTAGCGAGCAGGAAGATAAGCGTTTTTCGAGTTTTGCGGTTAATGCACTTTTAGACCCAATCCATTACCGTTATGGCGGCAGAACCAACAGGTATAATAAGACAAATGAAATAAAACGCCAAATGTACTGCATCTGGATTAGCGAGGCTCCGGACACGGAACAGTTCGACCTTGCCGACCATATTCATCCCGAACAATGGGAGGGGTCAATTGACTATGCAAAACAGTTTGTCGCATGGTACAAGCACAAAGGGACGTCGAATTATCTGTTTGTGGACGGACATGCGGAGAACCTGAAGTTCGAAGAGACCTATAACTGGCCTAATACCTGTTATTGGTATCCGGAGGCGGCGCCGAAATGGCCGGAGAATCCGTGATAATCGTAGAATCAGTGCAAATGAAAAAGCGCAGAAAAACGAGGTTTTTTTACAAATGAAATTATCTATTACGACAATAAGTATTATAGTGACGCTTTGTATCTCATCGGCCTTATTAGCCGAATGTCCACTCGACCATTTTATAATCGGCTGTAACAGGGACGGCGTAGTGGGGACGGATGACGACAGAAAACTGTTCGTAGATTGCAGACAGAAATATCGTGACAGCGGATCTATTGAGTATGATAACTGGTTTTATCCTCTGCATAAAAGTATCTTTCCGAGCTATCCTTATCGTCTTGGTGAGCCGGGATTCGACGCCTTTCAGGATTACAATCCCAACGCGAGTTACACTTACGACCCCAACAGGTGTTTTCCCGGAGAGCCGGATACGGATTACCGTATAATAGTTGAGTGCCTTTCTTTATCGCCGGGTCTCAGGATTGTCCATAAAGATTATCCGCAATTTACAATCGATGAGGCGGGCGGCAGTTTCAATCATAGTTATATCTTCGATTTACGCGGCGACCCTCATATGCACTTATCGTATCAGGCTGTCGATGGTGAAAATCTTCACTGGTTGACTTACCGTGTGTATGATGAGCTTGCCGACCCGAATGACCCAAATCACTATCAGCCATCTGAGCCGTTCACTATAGTTTTTAATCTGGAGCCTTTAGCAGGCGACCTTGTTGTCGATGGTGTGGTGGACATAAAGGACCTGGCAGAATTTAGTTATTATTGGCTCAGCGATAGTGGTGATAAGGTTAATGATTACTATGAACGTGCCGATGCGAACAGGGACGGCCTGGTTGATTTTCTTGATTTTGCACTTTTAGCTGCGAATTGGCAAAAAGCCATTAACGACGAGAATCAAGAGATATTATCTTATTGAACTATGGACTTGGTAATGGGTAGCGGTTAGAATATGCTGCGTGAAAGCGTATCCATTAAAATTCAAGCCTATTTATAAACAGCGTATCTGGGGCGGACAGAAACTGCGGGAGATTTTCGGTAAGGATTTGCCTCCTTTTGAAAAAATCGGGGAAAGCTGGGAACTGGCCGATTTGCCGGAGGATAAATCCATAATTGATAACGGCAAATTGGCCGGGCTGAATATCAAATCGGCAATCGGGAACTATCCGGAAGAAATAACGGGTGTTAAGGATTTCTCGGGGCCATTTCCATTGTTAATTAAGTTTCTGGATGCACAGGATATTCTGAGCGTGCAGGTCCATCCCGATGAGGAGACCTGTAAGCGGATGGGTAAGGGAGAGCCTAAAACAGAGTGTTGGTATATTATATTAGCCGAGCCGGGCGCGGTGATTTATAAGGGGTTGAAAAAGGGTGTAACAAAAGAGCAATTCGCAGAGGCGATAGAAAAAGGGAATGTTGCCGATATGTTAGAGAAGATTTCGGTTAAAGAGGGAGAGTGTCACTTTCTTCCTTCCGGGACGGCACATGCGATTGGGCCCGGATTAGTGATAGCCGAGATTCAGTTGCCATCGGATACCACTTATCGGGTTTTTGACTGGAACAGGGTTGATGACAGCGGTAAGCCCAGAGATCTGCATATCGAAGAAGCCCTTGAAAGCATACATTTCGATGCATCAGGTGATAATCTTTCTGTGGAGACGATAGGACGGCTTGTGGATTGTGAATACTTTAAGGTGGACAAGGGACATCAGGCCAAAGATTGCGAGCTGCTGTTTTCACCCGGGAAAGTTAAAGTAATGATTGTTATTACAGGTTCGGGGATTATTCGTGAGCCTGGAGGAGATACTGTTGAATTCAAGGCGGGAGATACTTTGCTTGTACCAGCTGCGTATGAGGGAGTGGTGTGTTTTGCCGATGATACGAAGTATTTAACAATAACGATTTAGAAAAATAGTTCATGGCCAGGGATGGTGACAATCTTAAATTAAATTACTTTGCTGTTTTTTTTGCGGCGGCGGTGCTTTATATAGCCACGTGTGCACCGGGACCGCTCTGGCAGGACAGTGGGGTTTATCAGTACCGGATTTGGCATAATGATATTGAGGGCATGCTCGGTCTGGCGCTTTCACATCCACTTTTTCATATCATCGGTATTATCGTAAAGAGTATTCCCATCGGTGAATTTGCTCACAAGATAAATTTGATTTCATCGATTGCGGCGGCTTTGACAATTGCAAATCTGTTTCTGCTTTTGCGCTTGTGGCTGGGCAGGATTTTACCCGCCCTGTTTGTGGCGGCGACGCTGGCACTTTCGCATACTTTTTGGCGGCATGCTGTAATAACGGAGACGTATACTCTATATGCTGCGCTGTTGTCGGTAGAGTTGTTAATGCTTCTGCAATATGTGAGGACAAAGCGAGCAGGGTTTCTATATTTGCTTGGATTTTTCAACGGGCTGGCGATTGCGAATCATATGTTTGCTTCTATTGCTTTTGTTTGTTATTTGGTGTTTTTGGTAGTTTTACTTATAAAGAAGCAAATCCGGCTAAGACAATTCGGGACTATCGCCCTGATGTGGATTGTTGGCGCGGTCCCTTATGAATATTTAATCATTAAAAATATTATTCGAACCGGTGATTTTGCGGCTACTTTAGCTTCTGCAATCTTCGGTAACAGCTGGCGGGGAAATGTTCTTAATGTGAGTCTTTCAGCAGGTATCATTAAAGAGAACCTGATATTTTTTGTATATAATTTCCCTGTGCCCAATGTCATATTTTTCTTTGCGGGTTTCTGGGGATTAAAAAAAGTCTCGACGGGGCGCGGCTTTGCATGTGTGCTTCTGACTTTGCTAATTCTTTTCTTCGTGTTTGCTTTTAGATATACGGTACCGGACAGGTATGCTTTTTTCATTCCGTTTTATTTTCTGGTTTCAGTATTAGCTGGTGTTGGATTTGATTTATTAATTGCGCAATCTAATCGTAAAGTTTTTTGTTGGCTTGTTTTTATTTTTGTTTTACTGCCAATTCCGGTTTATATCTATGCTCCTGCCATAGCGGAGAAACAGAAGTTTAATATTTCGACCAGAGCAGATATTCCTTATCGTAATGATTATGTGTGGTTTTTGCGGCCGTGGAAGGTTGGTTACAATGGAGCTGAGGAATTTGCCGAAGAGGTTTTCAAAGAACTGGGTCCTGAAGCTGTTGTTTACGGTGACAATACGATGGTTTATCCATTGCTGTATGTGCAGGAAGTCAAGGGACAGAGGACTGATATTAAAATCATATCTCATTATGCGAGCAGCAAGGATGTGCCGCTATTGAGTGAGAAATCGATAGAGCAGTGGATGTCCGAGACGGATGTTTATGCAGTTTCACCGGTCGGGGGAATCAGGGGGCAGGGAGTTGTCTGGAAAATAGGCAATTAATCGAATACGAACTTTATTTGGAATTGTCTAACCAGACTTCATCGTCGTAGCGGAGCATAATTAAATTATCTTTGAAGCCGTCGAAACGGATATTCGGTTTTTTGCCTGAGAGCTCCTGCAATATCCATTTTGGGAAATCGGCACCGGCTTTTATCGAAAGTGGTACGCCGCCTCCGAAGCGAGGATTTATCTCGATAAATTTGATTTTGTTATCTTTTGTCAGGAATAATTGCATAGTAATGACGCCGGGTCCTGCGCCGAGTTTTTCAACAAGTGCGGCAGCTTGGGTCATGATGCGAGAGTTTTTTACGATTTGCCCT
>JASFMF010000148.1:0-5379 GCA_050117705.1 Phycisphaerales bacterium | reverse complement strand
AAAGGATTACGGCAGAGTCCTGGCAAAACCCAAAATCCTTGTTAACGACAACGAACCGGGAACAATCAGCACAACGGATGTCACTTATATTCGGAAAAGTTCCTCGATACCTGTTCAATCCGGAGCAGCAGGTTCGCAATCCACGCTTCTGGAGACGGCCGTCGATTATGAGCCTTACGATGCAGGAATAACACTTAACATTACCCCTCATATAAGTCGGGGTGATTTGCTTCGTCTTGATATTGAACTGGAAAGGGATGACTTTGTACCAACAACAGGAGACAAACCGCCGGATACGTCGGGCAGCAATATCAATACGACTGTTACCGTCCCGGACGGCAGCACTATAATTTTAGGAGGTCTGCTGAAGCTTAACCAAAGTAAGGGCGGAACAAAAGTGCCGCTGCTCGGTGATATTCCTATTATCGGCGGGCTGTTCAGGAGTACCAGTAACACCGATTCACAAAGAAATCTGTATGTTTTCGTCAAAGCAGAGATTATAAGACCTGATGAAACAGGATCTACGGTGGAAGATTTGCAACGTATATCAGACAGGAACAGGGAAGCGTTCGAACAACATGAAATAGAATTTCAGGACTATCGTGACTGGCCGGGCGCAAAGCCTAAAGCAATGGAGCCAATCAGAGTTCTTGACGCGCAATAACAATGAAAGATTTACTTATAAAAATCGCAGAGCAGACAGGCATAGTTGACGCTAAGCAACTGGCAAAGTTTTTTGAGGAAAACAGCGCGAAGATGCGCGTTGATGAGGCATTGCTGAACTGTCCGTATTTTACCGAAGATATGGTTTTAAAGCTTTTTGCCGAGGCCCTCGGGTGGGAGTATATCCCTGAGATATCGGCAAAGTCAGTGCCGCCCGAATTTGTAGAAGCGGTTCCCGCAACGTATGCCCAGCATCATTTTCTTATAGGTATAAAGCCTGATGATGATAACGGAGAGCTTACGGTAGTTTTGTCCAAACCCCTGGATGCAAATGCCCTCGATAACATTTCTAAGATGACTTCTCTGCCGGTCAGGGCGGCGGTATCCACCCGTGCGGCAATTACTTCCGTGATAGATATTGCCTACGAGCAGAGGTCGACGGTAATTGAGGAGGTGGCCGAAGAGCTTGATTCGCAAAATCTCGACCAGCTTGTCGATGAAGTTACCTCTTCTGATGACCTTCTTGATGTGGTGAACAGACCGCCTGTTATCAGACTGGTTAACGACATTCTCTTTCGCGCTTTGCAATTAAGGGCCAGTGACATTCATGTTCATCCTTACGAGGCAAAGATTCAGATTCGTTATCGTATCGACGGTATTTTATATGATACTCTAAGCCTGAATAAAAATGTCCTGCCGCTGATTATCTCCCGTATTAAGGTCATGGCGGGTATGGATATCGCCGAACGACGGCTCCCGCAGGATGGCAGATGCAGTGTTCGCTTAGGTCAGCGGGAAGTTGATTTACGTATCAGCACTGTGCCGACCAGCTTCGGCGAGCGCAGTGTTTTGCGGCTGCTTGACAAGAGCACGGGGCTGTTCGAATTAGACGAGCTGGGGCTGTTGGGGGATGATTTGAAAAAATTCGATTCTCTGCTTGTTCGTTCTCACGGCGTTATTTTCGTAACCGGCCCGACGGGCAGCGGTAAAAGTACGACACTTTATGCATGCCTTAACAGGATTAACTCGGCAGAGAAAAATGTTATAACCATAGAGGACCCCATCGAATATCAGCTCGAAGGAATCAGCCAGATTCAGGTTGCTAATAAAAAAGGAATGACTTTTGCGACCTCGCTTCGACATGTTCTGCGGCAGGACCCTGATGTTATAATGGTCGGCGAGGTTCGAGATATCGAGACAGCACGTATGGCGATACAATCATCGCTTACAGGCCACCTGGTTTTCAGCACGCTGCACACCAATGACTCGGCGGGTGCGGTCAGCCGACTGCTGGATTTGGGTGTTGAGCCGTATCTGGTCAGCTCTTCGCTAATTGCGATTATAGCCCAGCGATTAGTGCGAAAGGTCTGCCCGGACTGCAAAAAGACCACTGAACCTTCGGCCCACGAATTAAGAGAGCTTGGTTTGGGTGAGGAAGCAATCGCGAATGGCGCGAAATTTTTCACAGGCGAAGGCTGTGATAAATGTTTTGATACAGGTTATCGCGGCCGAACGGGTATCTATGAAATGATGTTAATTAATGATGATGTTCGGAACCTGATATACAAAAGAGAAAGTGCCGGTACAATAAAGCGGTTTGCTCTCGATGCCGGCCTGCAAACACTGCGAATGGACGGAGCGAGAAAGGTTCTGGCGGGAGTTACTACTATCTCCGAAGTGTTGAGAGTGACACAGGCGGACGTTGTATAATTTATTATTTACTATTTCATAAGTAAATATTCCAAGTTTGAAAAGTAGTTAATAATATATCAATGATTCTATTATGCCAAGATACCATTATACAGCAATAGCGGCGAACGGTAAGAAAATCAAAGGGGCAATTAGCGCCGAAAGCCCTTACGCGGCGAGAAAGCAGCTCAGGGTGCGGAGTATTCACCCTTCGTCGATTACCCAGGTCAGTTCACGGTCTGAAAACAAGGCCGCATTGTTTTCTTTTTTAACCAAACGCAGCAAGACCCAGATGATTGATTTTACCAAACAACTTGCTACGCTGCTTAATTCCGGTATTAAACTGACCGAAGCGCTTTCAGTTCTTACATTGCAAACCTCGGATATGCGGCTTCGACACGCAATTGTCGATATTCGTGACCGTGTTATTACCGGTGAATCGTTCACAGATGCCCTGAATGATTACAGTGATTACTTCGATGTCATATATGTCAGCATGGTTCGGGTGGGTGAGGTTACAGGCTCGTTGGGTACGAGCCTTTCGACGATTGCCAATTTTATGGAGAAACGCAGAAGGGTCGAATCAAAAATAATAACTGCAATGGTATATCCGATTGTTCTGGTTATGTTTTGCATTGCAGCGGTTCTGATTCTGACTACGAAGGTCATACCGAAAATAGGCGAGCAGATTGCACGATCGGGACAGAAGCTGCCCTGGATTACCGAGCGATTAATGGACGTAGGTTATGTGCTGACGAGCGGGTGGCTGTTGTTGGTCATTGCGGTGCTTGTCGGTATTGTCTGGGGCATCAGGCGGTTCCTTAAGACCGAGCGCGGCGCTTATCTACGTGACAGATTTCTGCTGTCCCTGCCGTTGTTCGGCCCACTTATCAAACAGCGAGTTGTGGCCCGTTTTGCATCCACTCTTTCGACGCTTCTTAATTCGGGACTTGCGATGGCCGAATCTCTTCGGGTTGTCTCGGAGGTTACCGGTAACATCCTTATGAAAAGAGCCATTCAGCAGGCGCGTGAGAGGATTCTTGCGGGCGCCGATATCGCAGCGCCGCTGCGTGACAGCGGTGTTATCGACCCGGCTATAGCTCATATGGTAGCCGTCGGTGAAAAAAGCGGAGAGCTGGAAACAATGCTTAAGAATATCAGTGACAATCTCGAGTCCTCGACAGATATAGTTATTGAAAGACTAAGTGCGGCGGTTGAGCCGCTTATTATAATTATTATGGCTGCAATAATAGGTGTTATTGCTTATGCAACAATTTTGCCGATTTTGGAAGTTTCGGCTGGAAAACTTTAACGGAATCTTTCGGAGATTAAAATGACAAGGAAAGAAAGAGAAAAAATAATTCGCCGTGATGTGTCGAAGCGAGTCAGGTATGGTTTTACGATGGTCGAGCTTATGGCTATGCTGATTATCATCGGCCTGCTTGCTACTTTGGTCGTGACAAAAGTAGCATCTAAAATAGACCAGGCCCGTGTTACGACCACCAAGGTTAATCTCAAGGCTCTTGCGGCCGCTGTTAATCAATTCAGGATGGATACCGGCCGCTACCCCACTGAAGATGAAGGTCTTACCGCTCTTATTGAACAACCCAGTGACGTTACGGTCTGGGAGCCGGGCGGTTATCTGGAAACTACGGAGATAACTCCGGACGGATGGGGACGTGAGTTTATTTACGAGACTTTCCCGGGGGGCGACAGGCAGTTTCAAATCAGGAGTATGGGACCTGATGGTGAAGAGGGCACAGAAGATGACTTACTCAACACCGATGCGTACTGATTGTGTCGAGCTTAAGGTGTCGAGGGTGACATGTTTAAACTATACCTCAGACACACGGCGCGCAATGCGAAAAGCGAGATGCGGTTTTACAATGATCGAGCTGATGGTGGTTATTGCAATAGTTTCGTTGTTTGCGTTTATGGCCCAAGTGCATCTTTTCGGATTACTTAGAAAGAGCACGTTTAAGGCTCAGGTGCAGGAGCTTATCTCGACGATGCAAATGGCCGCCAGGGCGGCGGCCGAAAGCGACAGAAGATATGAAGTTATTATTGATTTGCCGGCGCAAAAATATACTCTTCGCGAGATTACATCTCCGGACCTTTCACAGGTACTGGAAGAGGAAATAATTATTGAAAACGTTTTTAACGAGAGCTGCCGGCTCTATTATGTCTGGTTCGATGACGGGGATTTTACGAATGATGACAGGGCAAAGTTCAGGGCGGGACACTCAGGCTGGCAATACGGTGGTAAAATTGTCCTGCTTGATGAAGATGAACAGCCGTATTCGATTGTCGTTAATCGTCTGAACAGAATGATTACGTTAGAGCCGGGCGATGTGGAACTTATAAGCCCGAGAACTAAAGATGAAATGGTGTTCTGACAAAAGAAATATATTTGGTATGGTATGAGAAGCACGAGATGTTATAACAAAAAAGCGGCTTTTAGCCTGGTGGAAGTTGTTACCGCTTTAGCTATACTTGCGCTTATAAGTTCAAGCGTGTTCGTTGTGATAGACAGATGCGTGTCTTCGGCGACGGACTCGACTTTGCATATTCAGGCCTTTGAAGTTGCTCGTGAGAATATGGAAAAGCTGCTTGCCTCACCTTCAATCCAGGAGAGTGTCGAGTACGGTCAAAGTGATAAGTATCCCGGCATTGCATGGCAGACCGTTGTCGAGACATTTTATGAGCCGATAACAGCACGAATGTGGATAAGGGGTGTTTGCATCGCCGAATATGTAGATACACAGGGACAGGAACAAAGGGTTGAACTGACACACTGGCTTACCGACCTGACAAGAGGGCAACTGCTTGAAATAATGAACCGTGATGAACAAGAGGAGTTGCTGTCTGCTCAGCTCATCGAAACAATCGAGGAGGCCGCGGAGTACGCAGGCGTCGATGTTCAAACTATCGAACAGTGGCTCGAAAATGGTATGCTCAAGACCGGAGATGGGTCTTTTATAAAAATGAATCTTGATATTTATAAAAGCAGCAACGGCAGTCCCAACG
>JASFMF010000147.1:0-5415 GCA_050117705.1 Phycisphaerales bacterium | reverse complement strand
AATAATATTGAATTATTTCTTCGTGCCTGTCTATATAATACCGAATTGTGCATCGCGCAAGTCTTAAATATGCGAAAAGTTAATATTATTTTTTTGAAACGGCACTAGTATTGTTTTAATCTGTTGGTGACAAAATCCAACTGTTTTTTTGAGCAGTTCACCGAACATGGAAGCATTATAGTTTTGTCGTACATACAATATGCCTTATCAATATTATAAGTCTGACAATTCTTGTACGGTTTCTGAAGGTGGTTTAAATACCATAATGGACGGACCTCAATTCCATCTGAAGTCAGGCGTTGTATTAAAGTTTCTTTGCTTTGTCCATACTCTTTTTCATTTAACTGTAAGGCATACATCCAGCAATTATTCTTTGCATAGGATGGCATATCCGCTAAATGCAGCCCAGGGATATTCTCTATCGCTTTTTTGTATGAATTATAATTATTTCTTTTTGTTTCTATGAATTCAGATAAATACTCCAGTTGAGCAACACCTATTGCGGCTTGTATATTTGTCAGACGATAATTGTAACCTATCTCGTTATGGATATATCGGGAAGCATCGTCCTTTGCTTGTGTTGTTAGATATCGAGCTTTCTGGGCATACTTGTGGTTATTTGTAACAATCATTCCGCCTCCGCCGGTCGTAATAATCTTATTACCATTAAAGGAATAACAGCCAATATCACCCACGGTACCCGTATACTGACCTGTCAATTTGCCGGTGTTGTAATAGGTTCCTAAGCTTTCAGATGCATCCTCAACGACCTTGATATTACGCTCCCTGCATATCGTTATAAGTTCATCCATATCAACGGCATTTCCAAAAATATGTACAGGCACAACTGCACTAATACATCTTCTCGTGGTTTTGTTATATGTGCGATTGTTTCTGAAAATTGTTTCTTTCTCAATAAACTTTTTTATTTTAAGGATATCAAGATTATAAAAATCATCGCAATCCATTATAATTGGATAAGCTCCTATGTATCTGACAGCATTTATTGGGGCAATAAAAGTAACTGTAGGGACGATCACCTCATCATCTGGCTGGACGCCAACAATTTGCAACGCTGTGTGTAATGCGGCGGTACCATTTACACAGGCAACTGCATGCTCAGCATTAGTAAGTGAACATATATCCTGTTCAAACTTGTCAACAAACGGCCCAACAGAAGACACCCAACCAGTATCCAGACATTCTTTTACGTATTTCCACTCATTATGTTTGAATGTAGGGGCAGAGAATGATATTGATTTAGATATTGTAAGTCTCATGTTTGTAAAAATGAATATTGGATTTAATCCATTCAATGGTTTCTTTCAAGCCGGATTCAAATGTATATTTAGGCTTCCATGAAGTGTATTTAAGAATTTTGGAGTTATCACATCTCAAACGGTCAACTTCACTAGGCCGAATGCGTTGTTTATCAACTATAATTTCTATCTTCTTGTTCATAAATTTGGCTATGAGGTGTGCTAAATCACCTATGGATATTTCATTGCTTGTTTCCATATTCATTATTGTACCAAATAAATTGCATGATTTGTGGATTTTAATAAATGCATTAACTGTATCTTTAAAAAAGGTAAAATCACGGGTTGGTGTGAAGTAAAACTTTGCTCTGACCGTTAAGTAATTGAGAGATTATTGTAGGTATAATAGCACGTGCCGATTGCCTTGAGGCAGACTCCGTCCTCGTGAGTGTACAAATATGATATATTGTACCTTGCGAGATACTCTTCAAGCAACGAACTACTTTTTAAGTTTCGGTTTTGATCAAACTGTTTTACAAATGTATATTTCTGCTGTAGGTTGCAATGGTTTTTTGCCCTTAAGTATCTAGATTAGCTCTACGGCATTAACGATGATATTAGCAATAATCGTACCAGAATAAGTTCCTGCAGCATTTTTTTCGATTATTCTCGTGTTTGGCCTTAAAAAGTGTTGGTTTGGTGGTGTGAACAAAATATTCGAGATGATGTGGTTATGTAATTATTTTAAATGAGGTGTAAAAGATTTTTGCGTTTTGCTTCAGCAGCCACCTCAGTACGATTGATGGTGATTAATCAGCAAATTGTTGACGAAATTAAGGGGTAAGTTTCGAAGATAAGCCATGAAACTATTGAGAGTTAACATATAGATGAGTTTTTGCCTAATACGAGAAAGTTATTTCCGCGAAAAACGTAAGAACTTTTGTGAAAAGGGATTACAAAAACGCGCCCGGCAGGACTCGAACCTGCAACCTTCGGATTCGAAGTCCGCGACTCTATCCAATTGAGCTACGGGCGCCGAAATTTCTAAGTATTTGCAATATAACTACTTTCGAAACATGTTGTCAACTATTTTAGCCATGTGGATAATAAAATCCGCCGAAAAGTGTCATTTTAGTGTCAGTCAGATTTTAAAACTTGGTTCAAAACCTTATTTGTCGAGATAAGGTTCTCAGGTCGTACAGCCAGATGATACTCTCTGGTTGTTGAGATATCTGAGTGCCCCGCGAGTTGCTGAACGACTTGAATTGGTAAGTGTTGGGCCCAATTCGTAATGGTAGGCTTGCGAAGGCCGTGTAGCTTGAATTCTAAAATGCCACCAGTTTTAACTGATGGTTGTTTATTAGTACTGAGTAGCTTTCATTAATGTTCAGAATGTTGTTAACTGTCTCGCTTTAGAATGACTGCCTGGATTTTGAGCCGGACAGAAACAGGACTGAACCATTGACTACCGATTTATAAGACCAGAAAACAGAACGTACAAACACCCTGATAATCAAGAAACTTAGTCCGATAGATAGTGGAGATTCTGGAATGTGTTCAAGTACGCCCCATAAAAAAACGCTCAAGACTCGATATATTCCCCTATCTAATTATTGGGAAAGATTTTGACAGTTCCGGCGTCGTTCAATAGTCCTATGACCTTATTTAGCACGATATATTCAATAGCGTAAGTGTGTATCGACAGAAAAAAACCGCTTTCGCAAGTAGGATTTAAATGTGTTCAAAAAAGGCTTCTTTGGAAAATATACAATTAGACATAGATATACATGATTAAGATGATTTAACTATATTTGGCCCAAGGACACAGATAAATATAAGAATTAAAAGACTTTGAAATGTACAGTCCAAGACAATCAAATAAAATGAGTATTGCACCCCAGCCTAACGCTCGAGAGACCAGCATATTCACTTTAAAGAGATGCTTATTGCTCCTGTTTATCGCAGCAATAACATTTCCGTTGCCTTCCAGGCAAGTTTGGAAATCATATCCACAAATCAAAGCCCTTGAGGCTCAAATTGAGCAGTTTACAAGATTAGAAGATTCTACTACGAACCGTGACAAGGTGCTTGCTACGGCAGTGAAGATGGCTGCAACCACCCAGAATCCGAAGTGGGTAAAACAACACAAAGAAATTGGCCCGCGAATAAAAGCCGCTATCGAGGAGATTAAGAGCGTTTCCGAAGACGATGCTTTGAAAGCAGGGGTAATCTTAACGGTCTTCGTAAACGATGAGCTTGACAAAATGGAGAACGAGGCTCTTAGGTTGGTGCAACAGGGAAATTATGACCAGGCCGCTGTATTGCTTAAAAGTCCGGAGTATGAAGAGCAAAGACAAGCATATAATAAAGGAATGAAAGCATTCATAACCAATATGTGTAAAGCTTTAGAAGACCAGCGTGATAAACATGGGAAAAAGGCTCGAAATGCTTTTGCTATAGCTGCAGCTGGCATTGTTTTGCTGGGGATTGTAGTCGCCTGGCCCATCGCAAAAAAAATGCGAAAACAATCTCGTAAACGCGCAGAGACGAAAAATAAGCCTAATAAACGCACAGAGACAAAAAAGAAGCCTAAGAAATGCGACGAGACAAAAGATAAGCCAAACCTATTCGATCGAGAATGGCAAGAGACTTTCGACGCCGTCACTGATGGCGTTTGTATCATCGACATGAATGACTACAAAATACTCCAATGCAACAACGCCATGGCACGATTCTTAAAAAAACCATACGATGAAATTATTGGCCAAAATTGCTGTGAACTCCTTCACGGTTCACCGAAACCAGTAAATAAGTGTCCTCTTATGCAGATGCGTGAAACTCGCCAAAGCGAGACAACAGACTTTCAATTAGACGACAGATGGATAAATGTCAAAGTAGACCCTTTGATAAATGATGAGGGACATCTTGTCGGGGCTGTCCATATCACATCCGATATCACAAAACACAAGAAAGCAAATAGGGCTTTACAAGAGAGTGAAAACAAATTCAGACTGGCATTCGCCAATGCGCAGGATGCTATTGTCTGGATAGACGTCGAAAGTGGCGTTATCACAAACTGCAACAAGGCAACAGAGGAACTCCTTGAAAAAAGTAGAAAAGAAATCATAGAACAGCATCATACAACACTATATCCAGAGGACAAGGCGGAACACTATCATAGTTTATTGGATGAATCCGGCAAGAATCCTAACAGAAATATAGAAGCAGAAATATTGACGAAAAGCGGACAAACTCGAACGGTAACTATCGCCCTCTCTTCGATGCAGGTGGATGGGAAAGAGATTGTACAAGGGATAATTCGAGATATAACTGAAAGTAAGAAAGCAATTGAAGAAATTAAGAATTTGGCTAAATTTCCGAGCGAAGACCCTAATCCCGTCCTGAGAATATCAAAAGATTGTAAAATTCTTTACGCGAATGACGCCGCCTCACCTGTGCTCAAGACTTGGAAAATTCAAGAAGGCCAGCTTTTACCTGAGCTTTGGCACAAGAGGATAGAGGAAGTTTATAGTTCAGATGGCAGCGCAACATACGAATTAAATTGTGATGACGGCTGTATGTTTTTCATAACATTGCAACCCGTAGCTGAATCAGGTTATGTAAATGCCTACGGCCTTGATATTACCGAGCGTAAAAAAGCTGAAAAAGAAAAGATAGAATTGGAACTTGAACTCAGCCAGAAACAAAAAATGGATGCTATTGGCACACTGGCAGGAGGTATTGCGCACGATTTCAATAATATTCTGGCTGCGATGCAGGGCTACCTGGAATTGTCATTCGAAGATCTCCCAGAAGACAGTCCTATTCGAGAAAATCTGGAGCAAATTTTGTCCTGTGTTAACCGTGCAGCAAAGCTTGTGAAACAAATATTAACATTTAGCCGAAAAGATCAGGACCAACAGATACAGGAAAAAGAACCCGTACAGATTAGCTCTATAATTAAGGAAGTACTGGGAATGCTTCGGTCATCCCTGCCTGCAACAATCAAGATAAGCCGAAAGATTCAGGCAGAATCCAGTATAGTGCTGGCCGACCCAACACAAATCCATCAGATTCTGGTGAATCTATGTACAAACGCCTCGCATGCTATGCGTGAGGAAGGTGGTCTGTTGGAGGTTAGTCTTGACGATGTCAA
>JASFMF010000146.1:0-5447 GCA_050117705.1 Phycisphaerales bacterium | reverse complement strand
GGCCGGGCAATGGAAGTCGTTCACGATGAAGAAATGCTCAGATATTACGTGGCAAGGGCAACTGATGTCTCTCCGGAAAGACCCATCCTTATCGACAAATTTCTGGAAAACGCTATCGAAGTCGAAGCAGATGCCATTGCCGACGGAACGGATGCTTTCGTCCCTGCGATTATGGAACACATCGAGCTTGCAGGAATTCACTCAGGTGACTCCGCATGTGTTCTTCCACCTGTCAGCATTCCTGAGAAACATCTAAAGACAATTTACGAATACAATCGGAAAATTGCTATTGAGTTTAACGTGGTCGGATTAATGAACATCCAATATGCCATTGCAGATGACGTTGTTTATATACTTGAAGCAAATCCACGTGCCTCAAGAACGGTTCCGCTGGTTTCCAAAGTTTGTGGTATATCGATGGTTCGCATTGCCACCCAGCTTATGCTCGGCAAGCGCATTTCGGAAATGGATTTAAAAAGAATGTCCATACCTCACTTCGGTGTCAAAGAGGCGGTGTTCCCATTCAATATGTTCCATGAGGTAGACCCACTCTTAGGCCCTGAAATGCGCTCGACCGGCGAGGTCCTTGGAATAGCCGATTCATTCGGGCTTGCTTTTTATAAAGCGCAGGAAGCAACACAGCAGCCATTGCCTTTAGAAGGAACTGTTCTGATTACCATTGCGGATGAAGACAAATCTACCGGGCTTGAAATGGCAAAGCAGTTTAAGAATCTTGGCTTTAATATAAAAGCTACCCAGGGAACGAATGAATTTCTGTCGAAGCATGGAGTAGAATCGGAAAGTATTTTGAAAATGCACGAGGGCCGGCCAAATATTTTGGACAGTATAAAGAACGGCGAAATAAAGCTTGTCGTTAATACACCGAGCGGTAGGCAAAGCCAACATGATGATTCATATATTCGTAAAGCAGCTATTAAATATAAGATACCTTACATTACAACGGTAGCCGCTGCTGCTGCAACTGCAAAGGGTATAGCTGCCTGTCAACAAAACCAGGGACAAGTTAAGTCGGTTCAGAGTTACCATGCAGACATAAAGCAAAAAGAAGATGAAGGGTGTTTAGTTGCGAAGTAATGAACTATTTCGCCAATGAGTCAGTATATCAACAAAATGCTGATTTCTGAGAACTTGACTTTAATGATATTGATAGAAGTAGATTTTGCCAAAAGATAAATCAATAAAGAAAATATTGCTCATCGGTTCAGGCCCGATTGTGATAGGCCAGGCCTGTGAATTTGATTATTCCGGTGCCCAGGCATGTAAAGTTCTTAGAAACGCCGGTTACAAGGTTATACTTATCAACAGCAATCCCGCTACGATAATGACCGACCCGGAGATGGCTGACCGAACTTATATTGAGCCTATCACGCCGGAGATTGTCGCTAAGGTAATTGCCAAAGAAAAACCCGACAGTCTTCTTCCCACCTTAGGGGGACAGACAGGCCTTAACACCGCCGTAGCACTGGCCGAGAGTGGTGTTTTAAAGAAGTATAATGTCCGGATGCTGGGGGCTAATCTAAGGTCAATCAGAAAAGCAGAAGAGAGAGACCTCTTCAAAAAGACGATTGGCCAGTGTGGTCTTGAAGTTCCGAAGAGCGGATTTGCCCATACATGGGAAGAAGCAAAAAAAATCATCGAATATGTCGGCTACCCCGCCATTATTCGTCCCTCATACACTTTAGGCGGCACAGGCGGAAATGTCGCCTATAATGCCGAAGAGTACGCCGAATATATCCGTTGGGGTCTGAACCTAAGCCCGAAAAGTCAGGTGCTTGTCGAAGAATCCGTTGTCGGATGGAAGGAATACGAGCTTGAGGTAATGAGAGATAAAAAGGACAACGTTGTTATTGTCTGCTCCATCGAAAACCTCGATCCTATGGGTATTCACACAGGTGACAGTATCACAGTCGCCCCCGCCCAGACGCTCACCGACAAAGAATATCAAATCATGCGCGACGCATCTTTGAAAATCATAAGGGCTATCGGCGTTGAAACAGGTGGCTCGAATATACAATTCGCAGTCAATCCCGAAAACGGCAAGCTTTATGTAATTGAGATGAATCCGCGAGTTTCGCGAAGCTCGGCACTTGCTTCCAAGGCTACCGGCTTCCCAATCGCTAAGATTGCTTCGCTTTTAGCTGTTGGCTATACTTTAGATGAAATACCGAACGATATTACCAAAAAGACTCCTGCTTGTTTTGAACCGACCATCGATTACTGTGTCGTCAAATGGCCGCGCTTTACATTTGAAAAATTCCCGAAGACTAATCCCGAGCTGACCGTGCAGATGAAATCGGTCGGCGAAGCCATGGCTATCGGCAGAACGTTCAAAGAATCATTACAAAAAGCCATCAGGTCGCTCGAAATTGACCGGTATTCACTCGACAACAAATATATTGACGATTTATCTTCACATAAGCTGAAAGAAAAACTCAGAACCAATTGCTGGGATAAAATCTGGTACGTCGCTGAAGCAATGCGCAGAAAAATGTCTGTTGAGGAAATATTTTCTCTTACAAAGATAGACCCATGGTTCCTTAACAATATAAAGGATATCGTCAAACTCGAAGAAAAAATAAAAAAGCAGGATGGCAAAAAACTCAGCCGGGCATTAATGCTCAAAGCCAAGCGATATGGTTTCAGCGACAAGTATCTGGCTGATATATTGGGCGTAGAAGAGCAAAAGCTGCGCAAGGACAGGCAAGCCCTTGATATAAATGCGGTTTATAAAATTGTTGATACATGTGGCGCTGAATTCGAGGCAACTACTCCCTATTTGTATTCGACTTTTGAAACTGAGTGCGAAGCGAATCCGACCGACAAAAGAAAGGTAATCATCCTTGGCGGCGGACCTAACCGGATAGGTCAGGGAATCGAGTTTGATTACTGCTGTGTTCACGCCGCGTTTGCACTTAAGGAAATCGGCATAGAATCGATAATGGTCAACTGCAATCCTGAAACGGTAAGTACCGATTACGATACCTCGGACAGACTTTATTTTGAGCCGCTTACGTTCGAAGATGTTATGTCTATCGTCGAAAAGGAAAAACCCGATGGTGTTATTGTCCAGTTCGGCGGCCAAACTCCTCTGAAACTGGCAGTGCCACTCGAAAAGGCCGGGGTGAAAATAATTGGCACTTCACCCGACAGTATCGACCGTGCCGAGGACCGTAAGCGCTTCAATAGACTTGTTGAAAAGCTAAAACTTCGCCAGCCTTACAGCGGAACGGCAAAGACTTACGCTCAAACACGAAAAATTGCAGATGAATTAGGTTTTCCGCTGTTGATTAGACCCTCCTTTGTATTGGGCGGCAGAGCAATGCAAATCGTTCATGACCAGAAGGAATTAAAAGCCTGTGTCGAAGAAGCGATCGAGGTCTCCGGCAAACATCCGATTCTGATTGATAAATTTCTCGACGATGCAACCGAACTGGATGTCGATGCTATCAGTGACGGCAAAAAAGTTGTCATCGGCGGAATAATGGAGCATATCGAGGAAGCCGGCGTCCATTCCGGTGATAGCGCCTGTTCACTGCCGCCGGTATCGATAAGCAAAAAAGTCCTGACCGAAATCAAAAGACAGGCAAAACTCCTTGCGCTCGAGCTAAAAGTCAAAGGACTTATCAATATCCAGTTCGCGGTGAAGGATAACCAGGTATATATACTCGAAGTCAACCCAAGAGCATCACGGACAATTCCGTTTGTGAGCAAATCTATCGGTGTGCCGCTGGCAAAACTCGCTGCCAAAATAATGACAGGAATGACACTGGATGAACTAAACTTCACAAAACAAATCGAGCATAGTCACTATTCCGTCAAAGAAGCGGTGTTCCCGTTCCTGAAGTTCCCCGGCATAGATACCCTGCTAGGTCCTGAAATGCTTTCGACCGGCGAAGTCATGGGTATCTCCGATGACTTCGGTATAGCATTCGCAAAATCACAGATTGCAGCCGGTAATACTCTGCCAATATCCGGCAATGTTTTTATCAGTGTTAAAGACAGCGACAAGCCCAGAGCAGTCGAAGTTGCACGCAAGTTGCAGTCTGTAGGCTTCAATATCTTTGCCACAAAAGGTACCTGTATCGAATTTATCAAAAACAATATTCCTTCGCAGTTTGTGCTGAAGATGACCGAAGGCCGGCCGAATATTGTTGACTCAATAATAAACGGTGAAATAGACCTGATTATAAACACGACATCCGGTAAACAATCGATAAAAAACTCCTTTTCGATAAGAAGAAACGCCCTCGATAGACAGGTCCCTTACGTAACTACAATAAGAGGTGCTATGGTGGTGGCAAAAGCCATCGAGGCATTGAAGCAAAGAAAAGTAAGCGTCAAGCCTATTCAGTTATACTATCGTAAAAAAGGAAGATAACCAGTGAAAGCTATTCTGTTACTGGAAGACGGCACAGTTTTCGAAGGCACATCTTTTGGCGCCAAAGGCCAGAAGTGCGGGGAGGTTGTTTTCAATACGAGCATGGCAGGCTACCAGGAGATACTAACCGACCCATCGTATCACGAGCAGATAATCACAATGACATATCCCCTCATCGGTAACTATGGCACTAATAAAGATGACTGGGAATCCAAGAAAGTTTTCGCAAGCGGTTTCATCGTCAAGGAAAATTGTGACTACCCGAGCAACTGGCGAAATGCGCAATCTCTGAGCGATTACCTTAAAGCCAATAAAGTCGTCGGCCTCGAAGGCATCGACACCAGAGCGCTCGTAAAGCATATCCGAATCGCCGGAGCTATGAGAGGCATTATTTCTTCAACAGAATTAGGTATTACAAATCTAAAGAAAAAGCTGCAAAAATATCCGGGCCTTGTGGGAAGAGACATCGTTAAAAACGTAACGGGCAAAAAACCTTACAGTTGGGACAAAGGCGTAATCGATGTTCTAAACAATCAGGAAATCAAACCTGAAAAGAAATATCGCGTCGTCGCCTTCGATTATGGTATGAAGCACAATATCCTGCGCCTGTTACGTTCTCACGGCTGCGAAGTGTACGTTGTACCGGCCGCTACTACATCGAAAGAGATTTTGAAGCAAAAACCTGATGGAGTATTTTTAAGCAACGGCCCGGGCGACCCGGCGCCTGTAAGCTATGCGGTCGAAACTATCCGGGAGCTTCTCGGTAAGGTACCAATCTTCGGGATTTGTCTTGGCCATCAGCTTTTAGGCCTTGCGCTCGGAGCTACAACTTATAAGCTCAAATTCGGGCACAGAGGAGCAAACCATCCTGTAAAAAATCTCAGAACAGGAAAAATCGAAATAACATCTCAAAACCACGGCTTCTGTGTCGATATGGATTCGCTTAAAGATAAAAATGTCGAGATGACACACCTGAACCTTAACGATAACACGGTTGAGGGAATTTACTGCAAAGACAAAGCCGCCTTCTCCGTCCAGTATCACCCCG
>JASFMF010000145.1:0-5460 GCA_050117705.1 Phycisphaerales bacterium | reverse complement strand
ACACCGGCCAACTGCCCTACCTGCTCATTGGCGGCAATTCGACGGTCAACATCCGCAGCCCTCTCCAGCGCCATCTCTCTATAAGTGCTGATGTACGCGCCAATGACCGGCTCAAGTCTGCCTATCCGCTCAAAAATACTTTTAGTCGCTTCGACAGAGCTTATTTCACCGGCTGCAATCTTACCACGCAATTCTATTACACTCAGCTCTTCCATCGTTTGAAATCACATCATTCCGTCTCGCTTTTTTTATGATGTCCGAGAAACCAGTCATAGAGTTTCTGATTATCGTATGTTTCCGTCCATGAATCATGGCCGGCTTCGGGATAAATTGTCAGCTTGGCATTCCCGCCGAATCCTCTTATCGCTTCAACCATATCTTCAGACTCTTTAAGGGGAACAACTTTATCCTTTGCACCGTGAAAAACCCAAACCGGCATATCCTTAAGTTTATAAGCTCCAAAGTGTCCGCCGCCCCCACAAATGGGCGCGATAGCAGCGAACCGTTCTGGATATTTAGAGGCCAGAGCCCATGTTCCAAATCCGCCCATACTTAAACCGGTAAGATAAATCCTTTCAGTATCTACATCATATTTCGCCACAATATCATCCAAAAGATTTATCAGCATTTCAACTTCTTCCGCCCACCAGCTATCTTCGGGACATTGCGGAGAAACCACGATAAAAGGAAAGTCCTTTCGGTTTTCGACTATCTTCGGTGGGCCGTGCACTTTTACTTTCTCCAAATCACTTCCTCGCTCACCCGCACCATGCAGAAACATCATCAAAGGCCACTGCTTCTCTTCTTTACCATAGTCTTCCGGCAAAAAAAGCAAATAATCACAGCTTAAATTTTTGATTATCGTTTTTTCAAATATCCGTGAGCTTTGGCCGCCAGGCTGAACCGGAACAGAATTCATTTCACTTTTCTCCATCTGTGCACAACCAGTAAATAACAAAGTAAGTAACATCAAACATATTAAATAATTCACCTTCATTTTAAAACTCCTCGATTCAATACAATTAAGACACAACCTTACGCACCGGAAGCATCATCGAGAATTTTAGGCACTTTGAAAAATTCTTCGTCTCGCTGAGGTGCATTAGATAACACTCTTTCAGTTCCGAGCGAATCTTTGACCTGGTCTTCACGAAAAACATTGTTAATCGGCAGGCAATGCGCTAAAGGCTCAACATCAGTAGTGTCGAGTTCGTTCATTTTTTCCACGTAGCCAAGGATTGCACTCAATTGTCCGGTAAATTCTTCTATCTCGTCTTTGGTCAGTTCCAATCGTGATAATTTTGCGACCTTTTCGACCTGTTCTTTATCGATTTTCTCAGCCATTTACTAATCCTATTAAAAGAAAAAGCGAGGCATAATTCGCCCCGCTGCAAAGAAAATCCTCTTTAGAAAACGCTTACGTCAGTTAGCGGCCTTCTCGGCGGGTTTGTAATCTCGCTTTGGAGGCTTTTGAACAAGACCCATACGAATGGCTTTAGCTGAAACCTTGATTCTACAAACCTTACCATCAACAATAGCCCGAACCTTTTGTATATTCGGTTTAAACTTCCTTTTAGTAATACCGGTAACTTTCTTACCGACACCACCAAGGTACTTAGCCTTACCACGCCGGGCTATGCTCCTGCCCGCCACTGTTCGCTTACCGGTAAAATGACAAACTCTCGACATTCAATATACTCCTGTCAATTTTAATATCAGGCAGCATTCTGCCTCACCAAAACCAATAAATATATAATTTCGTGCTAAAATTGCAAGTGTAAACAAAATTTTAATTCAAAAAACCGTTTTTCAAAGGAAAAAAATGTTTTTTCTCACGCGATTGGGGCGATATTCTATTGGTTTTTACATTTCTACCGATATAACTTATAATCGTCCCTTGGTCATTAGGATTTAATGCAGGAAGTGATTTGGATGGATATAGCAGTATGAATATTTTGGGAATATCGGCCTACTATCATGACAGTGCTGCAGCGCTCGTACGCGATGGTGAAATTATAGCCGCCGCACAGGAGGAACGCTTCACAAGAAAAAAACACGACAGCCAGTTCCCATCGAACGCGGTTGAGTATTGTCTTCAAACCGGAGGGCTTACCGCCGAACAACTCGATTATATCGTTTTCTATGAAAAACCGCTGCGTAAATTCGAAAGGCTTCTTGAAACCTACATCGGTTACGCCCCACGAGGATTTAAACAGTTCCTGATGGGCCTGCCGCTATGGCTTCGCCACAAACTCCATTTGCCCCGTGAAATGGATAAAGCATTAAACAACAAAAATAAGAGAAATTACGTTTTTACCGAACACCATGAATCCCACGCCGCAAGCGCGTTTTTCCCCTCTCCATTCGAAGAAGCCGCCATTCTCACTTTGGATGGAGTCGGCGAATGGGCGACCGGCAGCTTCGGTATCGGCAGAAAAAACAAAGTTGAGCTAACGCATGTAATGCACTTTCCTCATTCCTTGGGTCTGCTATATTCCGCCTTTACGTACTTCACCGGCTTCCGTGTGAATTCAGGTGAATACAAATTGATGGGGCTGGCACCGTACGGAGAGCCTAAATATTACGATGTCATAATGGATAAGCTGCTGGATTTGAAGGAAGACGGCTCTTTTCGTTTGGACTTGTCTTATTTTCCCTATTGTTATGACACTGTAATGATTAACAGGAAATTCGAAAAACTTTTCGATGGTCCCGCACGCAAACCGGAATCCACCCTGACCCAACGTGAAATGGACGTTGCAGCTTCTATCCAGGCGGTTACAGAAGAGATAATGCTTCGGGCCGCCAGATACACACATCAATCGACAGGGATGAAAAATTTGGTATTGGGAGGCGGCGTTGCCCTGAATTGTGTAGGTAACGGCCGAATCCTGCGAGAAGGTCCCTTCGATAATATCTGGATACAGCCTGCCGCAGGAGATGCCGGCGGAGCGCTCGGAGCCGCCTTATTCGTCTGGTACCAACTGCTGGACAACGAGCGAAAAGTCGATGGTCGGGATAAACAGCAGGCATCGCTTTTAGGACCGGCATACAGCAACGAGCAAATCAAACAGTTTCTAAACTCCGTCAATGCCAAGTATCATTCATTCGACGACACCGAACAACTATTCGATAAAGTGGCCGACCTTATAAACGATGGAAAAGTAATCGGAATGTTTCAGGGACGGATGGAATTTGGTCCCAGAGCCTTGGGAAACCGCAGCATTATCGGTGACGCCCGCAGCGAGAAAATGCAGTCAATAATGAACCGTAAAATCAAGTTCCGCGAATCTTTCCGCCCCTTCGCGCCCTGCGTGCTGCGCGAAAACATGAATGACTATTTCGAAATGAAGGATGGTCAGGACAGCCCGTATATGTTATTGGTTTCTTCTGTGCAGGAAGATAAACGCCTGCCGCTTCAAAAACCGATTCAGTCTCTGAAGGGACTCGATAGATTAAAGGTCAGACGCAGTATTGTGCCTGCTATTACGCACGTGGATTATTCGGCACGAGTCCAGACAGTCGATACCGAGCGTCACCCAAAGCTCCATCGGCTGATGGAGCGGTTTAAGGAAAAGACCGGATGTCCGGTGATTATCAATACCAGTTTTAACGTTCGCGGCGAACCTATTGTCTGCTCGCCGGAACATGCTTACCGGTGCTTTATGGCCACAAATATGGACGTTTTGGTTTTGGAAAACCAACTGCTTTACAAAGATGAGCAACCACAGGCCAAACAGCATGAGATAAATGAATATAAAGCCCAATTTGAATTAGATTAAATTGTTATGCAGGTAGGAATAATTCAAAATGTCATTAATTGAAATAAACTGGCATCCTAATCGCAAAGAGCTTCGTAATTTCGGCATTATTGCCTTAATCGCAACAGCAGTTATATCCTTAGTGCTTCATTTACTCAAAGACCTCGGAAGTCCGTGGATTTTAATTATCCTGGGCGTCGGTTTCGTTATTTTCCTAAGCAGTCTAATCTCAACCAAAATCACAAGGATAATATATATCGGTTTAATTTTAGTGACATTCCCAATCGGCTGGGTAATGAGCTTTATACTAATGGCTATTTTTTATTTCCTGATAATTACGCCGCTTGGTATTTTCTTTCGTATGATAGGCCGCGATACACTCTGCCGTAAGTTCGACCGCAACGCCGGCAGTTATTGGCAAACCCATCGTAAACCTGAAAATCTCGATAGCTATTTTCACCAGTTCTAATAAAATCGGAGAATATAGATGACTAACAATCCTCAACAGCAAAACACTGATAAGTTTGATGAACTTGCAAGCCAAAAGCGGCCGTCTCTGGTCTCAGAATTCTGGTTTTTCCTTAAACACAATAAAAAATGGTGGCTGCTGCCTATAATCATAATCCTGCTTATCCTCAGCCTGATTATACTGCTCGGAGGCACAGCGATAGCACCATTTATTTATCCGTTTTTTTAATTTGCTGTTGTTGTCAACAGAAACTTGTTTTAGTTGGGAGAGTTTTTCAATACAGACTCTAACATTCCACGCGTAGCGACGGAATTAGGGTCTAACTCAAGAGAAATATTAAGCTCTTTAATTGCTTCACTTCTATGTCCCTGCTTATTTAAAAGAAGTCCAAGATTGGAATGCAGCACGGGACTGTTCGGAAGAAAAACAAGGCCCTTGCGGCATATTTCAATCGCTTCATCGACCTTGCCCTGCTGGTAGAGTATATGCGCTAAATTGTTATATGTGGATTCGTGACCTGGCAGGAACCTCATTGCTTTATAATAGCACCCCATGGCCTTTTTAGTCCTGCCCTGTCTTTGGTAAATCCATCCGAGTGAATAATATACATCGCCGCAAGTGGGCTTTATTCGTATCGCATTCTGATAGTTAGTAATAGCTGTATTAAAGTCACCTGCCGCTTCCAACACCGACCCCAAAGCACTATAAGCCACATAGGAATGCGGCATAGAATCTCGTACCAATCGAAACTGTTGGGCCGCATTCCTGTAGTCTTTCAATTCTTTGACTAAAAATGTTCCATATTTCCATTTCAAAAACACATCCTGCAGTGAATTTTGAATTGCCCATCTATACTGAACGGCAACTTTTTTAAATGTCTCCGGAGTAATACTGGCCTTCAGAGCATCTCGCTCCTGCTCCATTATTCTAACCTGCTCTTCGTGATATAGCTGATTAGTAAACGGCGGCTTTTTAATAAACCTCCCAAGAACCTCATCGGCAATAACGTACTGGTCCCACTGGGTATAAGCCAAACGCTGGGCACACTCCGCCTGTGTCAAAGGCTGGGAACTTTCAGCCCGGCGAACCTTCACTCTTTGCGGAAGCACCTCTTCCACCCGATTAAATACAGCCTTCGCCAGCAAGTAATTTCCTTTGAAATTCAAATGCACATGCTCATAGAATAATTCCTTACCGGGAGTTTCATGAGGACTGTTATCATCAAAAACC
>JASFMF010000144.1:0-5480 GCA_050117705.1 Phycisphaerales bacterium | reverse complement strand
TACGGGATAGTTTAATTCTTTCATACGGTCCAGTTCAAAGGCAGGACCTTCGCTATATAGAACCCAACTAACAGGTGAGTCTTTCAAATTATAGTGTGCGTCACCTTCTTCCTGCTCATTGCTGGGAAAGCCATCAGGGATCCAGAGGTATGCCCCATCTTCGATAACGAAGGTCCTGTTATAAATCAGTTCTCCCACGGACCTGTACTTGTATGTATAGCCACGATTAAACCTGTCTTCTATACCAGCGGCCATGAATGAGTCTTCACTCGGCGCCGGCAGATAGCCGCTCTCGACCAGCTCGACGGGGAGCTGATAAAAATGTCCTCCGAGCATACAGTCCACGCGGGTCGGCGGGTATTTATTGTTGTTGTCCGAAGAGTACAGTTCGAGCGCCGTGCCGATGTCACGCAGTTCGGCGTTGACTGCGACAATTTTTGCCTGGAGCCGCGCCCTGCCCATCGCCGGCAGCAATATTCCCATCAGCAAAGCGGTGATTGAAACAACCACTAACAACTCGATTAAAGTAAAGCCTCGTTTCATAAGCTTATGTGGCCTTTACACGCTTTCGGTCTTTTAGTTTCCAACTTAAAAAACGTCCGGTGGTATTTCGTCCGGCTCGGTATCATCTATTTCCATATCCGCCATGCGGTGTTCAGGACAGGCCAGAACAGAGCCGTTTCCATCGTAATTCATTACATACAGTCGATAACCATCAACAAGGTTGGGGCTTTCCTGGTCCATAATTCCGATGATATCGAAAGGCTCGGAGAGATTATTCGAGCCTGCGTAAATACCGTTGCCGCGCCCAAGTTTTACGGGGAAAGTCTTTATGCCATCAGTTATTAACAACTCGCCATGAGGTGCCCAGTCGTTTGCGTCTGCGAAGAAGACATTTTCAATTTTGATAAGCCGGGCCTGGTAATACTCACAGCCGGTTTGCCGGTTCGGGTCAAAAACGAATTCATCTTCCTCATCTTTCAACTCGTCCAGCGTGACAACCTCCGGACATGGCAGACCAACGCCTGGCTCAACCAGCTCAATGTTGAAATCGTGGTCGGGATTATTATTATGCTGTTCGTTTATATTCAATTTCCCATTGTATGACAGGTAATAGCCTGTGACCCGTATTTTGTCTCCGGGGCAGAACTGGGCGGCATTCAAACGACTCAGTTCAGCAACAAATTCATCGTCTGTGTAGCCGCCATCGGGAGAGACCCAGGGCAGGTTGTTGTAAAGCTGTCCCATCCATACGGCCGTGCCGGCGTGGTCATCTCCTTCGCCCTGGAAGAATATCTGCCACTGTCCGCCAACGTTGAATGTTTGGGTGATAGTCTCATCGGGTGTGGGATCCAGCATATCTGCGGGATTGTGCAGTAAAATTCCTTCAAGAGTCACCGTTTCGGTTGCGTTGTACGTGTGCTCGCCGTTTTCATCCACAGCCTGAAATTCCGAGTGTGTCAGCTCGGCAACGGTGGGGTCGGCTTTTGCTGCGAATCCCAATATCAGGCTTAAAATTGCGGCTAAAATGATTGCGCTTCTCATAACTACGTCCTCCAAAAAATGTGAATAAATTGTTTTTTTAATTTTCATCTGCGCATACGAATATCATATTCGTGCTACTGCGCCAAGAAAATATTTGACAAAAAAACTAAAATTTTTTAGATACATCCGTTTATTTGTGAAATACTTTCTTTTAGGAAGAGAAAATGACATCATCAGAAGAAGTTTTAGTAATAGAATTAAACGATAATCATGAGAACCAAAGACTTCTGGCCGGAGAGCCGCAGACTTTCGGAATGCGCTCGGGTAGAGTTTATTTGCAGCCGGGTCAGGCTTGCGGCCAACACAGCACTAAGGGCCGTGAGGAATTGCTTGTTTTTCTGTCCGGAAATGGCGAATTGTTGATTGGCGAGGAAAAAAGCTTTCAGGTAGGCCAGGGTAAAGTTGCTTATATACCGCCAAAAACAAAACACGATGTAGAAAATACAGGTTCTAAGCCGCTTGTGTACGTTTATTGTGTTGCCCCTGCCGGCGGTTAAAACACCGAGACTGAGCAAATTTGGGGATGAAAAAGTGGGCTATTGAGAAAAAAGTGCTTGCAAAAATTGGCAAAGCGCTTATAATCAAAAGTGTAATTGAGAGTACTTTTCTTCTCTATATCTTGGTTTTGGTGAGGCAGTAGATTTTTTATAAACTTGCAGTATTTTCTCTAAATGGAAAACTGTCTCACAAAAGCCGGAGTTTCTCATAGCTCCGGCTTTTTTTATGATTTGTACTTATCAGGCCTGCTTTTGATTGACCGGAATTCCCGAATTGCCTTTCTTTTTATAGTCAAATTCGTTAGCTGGTCGATTAATTAATTTGAGACATTATTTTGGGGATTTGATGAGAAAAATTTTGACAAAAAAAGCGGTTTATAGTTGAAAAATCATCTTGAAAGCGATTTTAACATTTGGTAAAATATGTAAGTCCGAAAAAAAGCAGGTTACGCAACGCAAAAGGGGTATGAACTGCCTTGATTTGATCCGAGTTGATAAGGTGAGTTTGTTTTAAAACGAGGCCTAAAGGAAAGGGTAAGTTTATGCAAGAACGAAGAGGCTTTACCCTGATAGAGCTTCTTGTTGTCATTGCAATCATTGCGTTATTAATGGCGATATTAATGCCGGCCTTGGCGCGTGTTAAGCAGCAGGCAAAGACAATCGCATGCCAGGCCAGACTCAAACAATGGACACTTTATTTTTCCATGTACACACAGGACAACAACGGCAGGTTCCAGGAAGGCGTCGGTGAGGGGCATGTAAATCACTGGATGAATACGCTCAGGCCGTATTATAAAAACGACTATGATATGATGTGCTGTCCTACCGCTATGAAACCCATAATCGATGAGAATGGCAATCAAGCGCCCGAATTTAATGTGTTTTCCGCCTGGGGCATCTTCACAGATGAGGAAGGTTATGGTCCGGATGGTTGCTGGGGCAGCTATGGGATAAACGGCTGGGTGGAAGACCCTCCGCCGAGTTATACCACGGTTTATGAAGGTTTTGGGACGGAAAACAATTGGAGAACTCCGAATGTAAAAGGCGCAGGCTATGTGCCTTTGTTTATGGATGCTTTGCGGTTCAATGTGTTTCCAACGCACAGGGATACACCGCCTGATGCACAGGACATGGCTTGGCAGAGTGAACAGCATATGAGGCGTATTTGCATTGACAGGCATGACGGATTTGTAAACATGGCCTTTCTGGACTGGTCGGCCAGAAAGGTCGGACTTAAAGAACTATGGGTTTTGAAGTGGCATCGAACGTTTGATACGACCGGTCCGTGGACCATGAAGGGCGGCGTAATGCCCGGCGACTGGCCCCAGTGGATGAAATCTTTTAAGGATTTTTAAAACTTCGCTGTATAAAGGTCGTATAGAAACAAAAGTGGATAAGGTGGGAATCGGGAGTGTAATTATGGATAAGCGGAAGGGGTTTACCCTGATTGAGCTTCTGGTTGTAATCGCTATTATAGCGCTTCTAATGGCGATTCTTATGCCCGCGTTAAATCGCGTGAAGAGGCAGGCCAGGACTGTTGCTTGTATGGCTACCCTCAATCAATGGGGTCTTTATTGGTCAATGTATTGTGCAGATAATAACGGATACTGGCTTAGCGGCGAAGGCGATGGCAGTGGCAGATGGTGGTTCGAGCCGATGTTGGATCTCTACGATATCGGAGAGGACATGCGCTGCTGCCCTCAGGCCACCAAGGCTTTAGGTGCGGGAGTTCATCAGGGTATAGGTTATTGGTTCTACCAGGCATGGCAAATCGATAATTATGTCGGTAGCTACGGACCGAACGGGTGGATGTGTAATCCCCGGGCGGGTCAGAACAATGTTTGGGAGCGAGGCCCGGTTGAAGAGCATTGGAGAAAACCGGAATGGTCTGGTGCTCATAATATACCGTTATTTAGCGGCAGCTGGTGGGTTGATGCCTGGCCGAGAGATACCGATGCTCCTCCTGACTTTATAGGAGGGCCGCCGGACAGACCCAACGTAAATGAAATGGAGCGTAATTGTGTGGACCGGCATGGCGGCTTTTTAAACGTTTTATTTTGCGACTGGTCTGTCAGAAAGATAGGGCTTAAGGAGCTTTGGACGTTAAAATGGCACAAAAGTTATAATGTAGGTGGTCCCTGGACGGTGGCTGGTGGAGTCGAGCCGAGTCACTGGCCGGACTGGATGAGGCATTATAAAGATTATTAGAAAATAACAAGAAAACAACTTTATCAATAAGGAAAATGGCGAAAAAATGCCCAGGAGTGTAATTATGAACAAACAAAAAGGCTTTACATTGATAGAACTTCTCGTAGTGATTGCTATTATTGCGGTATTGATGGCAATTTTAATGCCTGCGCTAAACAGAGTCAAAGAACAAGGTAAACGCGCGGCTTGTCTAAGCAATTTGAGGCAGTTGACTCTTACCTGGATTTTGTATGCCGATGAAAATAACGACAAGATTGTTAATGGTGAGGCATACGAGGGAAGCGACGGGCAGGCGGTTATGCCCACGGCCGGTCGTCATGCGTATGAGCAATGGTGGACAGGCGATGATTGCGCCGCCGGCTATCAGGCTGGGGAGCAGTTACCAGAACTAACGCAAATAAATGGTATCAAAGCCGGGGCGCTTTATCCGTATTGTAAGAATGAAAAACTTTACCGCTGCCCGACCGGGATTCGTGGAGAGATGCGGACTTATACTATTGTCGATTCTATGAACGGTTATTGCAGGTCGGGAACTTTCTCCGGCAGCAGTTCGAACCCAGTGGGGATGAGGGTAGGCAGAACGGTGTTATGGATTAAGAAAAGGACGGAAATTTCAGTTCCGGGCCCGTCGAAAAGAATGGTTTTTCTCGATGAGGGGCGTGTAACACCAGACAGCTATGCCGTTAACTATGCAGTTGCTGAGTGGTGGGACCCTCCTCATGTGCGGCACGGTGACGGGACGAACGCCTCCTTTGCAGACGGATCTGTCGGTTATCTGAAGTGGGACGGCATAAAAACCATAAAAACCGGCAAGCAAGCCAACCCGGAACACCACATGGTCCCTGAGACTGATGAGGAATTCGAAGATTTGAAAAAAGTGCAAAAAGGTGTATGGGGCAAATTGGGGTACTGAGCATGCTGCCCGGCTAAATATAGGTTTATTAGTGCTAATAAGAGGGCTTTTTCGAATTTGCCCGGCCGCTGATGATTTCAGTGCGGTTTTCTATCTGTGTGATTTGGCATTTATTGAAGCGGCCAAGAGAATATGTCTTAATCTTTCAACGCTGAGCTTCTCAAGGTAATCTTCAGTGAAATCCAGCCTAAACCGACCTTTGAAGTTCCGGATTCGTCGCGTCAGCTCATTTCTCTCCAATGCAGCGATTGAAGTTATTTGCCTGTCGAGATATTTTACCGAAGACATATGTCTGGCCTTTGAAAAAAGTTTCTGTA
>JASFMF010000143.1:0-5488 GCA_050117705.1 Phycisphaerales bacterium | reverse complement strand
TCAGTAGTTGAAGTAAAGTAACAGTAATTAACCTCCTGTTTTTCAAAAGATACCACGGGAGTTTTCGTAGAATAATCCATCGTACCGGCCTTGGAGTTGGGTTTTTGGGACAATATTTTCTCGCAATAGTGGAGTGAGGTTAAAAATTATTAGTTTTTAGTTGCCATTACGTCCGATAAGATTATAATCTCTTGTGCGTAACCACGATTTCCAGGAGGGTGATTGTGTTTATGTAACATATTTTGGTGGGTTGAGAATGGATGCTCGTAGCGGATTAAAGCTGGCAGCCAAGCATTTTTTTATGCTGAAGGTGTTTTTGTGTCCTCATAAACCAAACGCAATTTTTCGATCTCCATTTTTTACGCAGTTCTTTTTAAGTCGTAGAGGTGTGAAAAGACAATAATCTTAAATTGTAATTTTCGGGGGAAGGAAGGAGGCGAAAAGAAAGAAGCAACACTTATTTGGACCATCGGGAGGGTGTTGATAGGTGTAGTTTATTTCAGGATGAAAAGGAATTTCTATTAAGGAGAATAATAATGAAAAAGCCGATTGCAGTACTTGTTCCTGTGCTGATGCTTTTTGCAAGTGCCCACGTGGAAGGCCAGCCAGGCGGCCCTCCCCATAATACTCCCGACACGATTGTTGACGTAGATAACAATGTTTCTTCCAATCAGTATCAGGATGTTTCTGTTTCAACAGGTGGAGATGCTTCCTCTAAATCTTCCTCCAATTCCGGCGCGAGTATCAACACAACCTCAGTTTCGAACTACAGAACACGTACGGAACCTATTACAACATTCCCTCCTACTTTGCCCTATTGGAGCCATGGTGGATGGGGAACTATAGAGGCGTATTTTCCTAACGGTCTTAACAATGACGTTCAGGTTTACGAACAAATATTCGACCCTGATAATCCTGAGGACATCAAGCGAATCAGGGGCGTTCTTAAATCTTTACCTTATGAGAGTCCGCTTGGTGTTATTGGTGGTTTCCTTAACCGTGTTGGAGCTATCTTTGGCGGACCTGATAACTTCCACCACGGCAGAGGTTTTGAAATAGCCAGCTCACTCGTTCGTACTCGCAGGCCGGAAGGCAAGCCCCTGATAGTCTTTATCGATACTAATGTTGATACGATGCTTTTAAAGAAAGCAGGATATGCTTATGTTGGTAAGGTTAGTATAGAAGGCAAGGTGGAGCGTAACTGGGACCACGTTTACGATGCCGCCGTGGCCGAGGCTTTACCGTGGGATGTTGATATTCTGCTTATCTCCGGTGGCATGAAAGGCGTAACAGTTGGTTCTAATGTTGCTTTTCCCGGAGCCGGCGGAGCTTATAGTCAGGCTAATTACGCTGTTTCTTTGTTTGGCTCTGTATCAAGTGGTATCACAGAAGGCAAAGGAAAGGCGCTCGTTAGTGCTGCGGGCTACAGGTTTTCGCCGGAGATTGCTTTGAGAAGGCGGATTCCCAAGGTCTTCTACAAAAGATTCCAGACAAAGCATACGATAAGGCCCTCTCGGGAGATTGATGAGCCGGTGATTGTACGAGAAGCCGCTCCTCCAAAAATTTTTACACTGGTTACTCCCCCTCCGACCACTACACCGGAGATTTCTGTGAGAAGAGCCCCCCCGGCTCTCGCGCCCAAAAGGAACCACAGATATCCGGGCGTGGAAGTAAGTCGGCAGCTTTATGATATGGCGGGTTTTGGGGAAAACCAGAGGGTGGATAACATGGTAATAAGGTAAGTTTTGTAGAATTTTAAGGCCTCTGGAGCACTCGATGTTTGGGCAGAAAGGAGGTTGTCTATCGAGTGAACGCAGACATTTTGTCTGTGCTGTTGTAGTTGCAGGTACCCTGTTGGCAAGCCCATGGGAATTTGAGAAAGTATATAATAAAAAGGAGTTTTAAAAATGCTTAGAAGAATCTTATTTTCTGCAGCAGTCGTCCTCTTGCTGTCTTCCGGCGTCCTTGCGAGCATCGGTCAGGTTCAGGGTTTTTCAATCGACGCACTTAACAGGGCCAAAGTAAACGGAGGATTCGGCTTTGCATCAGGACAAAACTATCTGGAGTTCGGCCAAACACAAGAGAAACACGATGTTTGCATAGGCAGCGCTTCGACGAGTCAGGGTGGCATCTTGTCTCAACAGGCGCATGCAGGGGGCCTGGGCCGTCTGAATTCAGTTCGTCAGAATGCCTCTGTTGCCGGCGTGCAGAACCAGCTTATGACCGGCGGGCGTTATGGTCATGGTTCACGGACACAGGGACAAAGTCTTACATTGAATCTTAATACCAACGCATTCAAAACAGGCGGTTTTGGCTGTACGGGCGGGACGCAGTCTTTTGCAGGCGGCCAGAATCAAGTGCAGACTTATCGCGGTGGTTTCGGGATGAATTCTCAGTTTGTTTACGCCGACCAGTCTGTAAAAATAGTCGGAGGCGGTGGCAGGTGTTCTAATGCCGGAGTGAACAACAATCTTGATGTTAAAATGTTCCAGGGCAATATCGCCAGATAATAATCGGCTAAGTCTTTAAAAATTACAAAAGGATTTTGCGAACGACTTAGCTTGACGAAGCCTTAAGAGATTTTCCTGATTGAGCAACATGTAATCTCTTAAGGCTTTTTTTGCATCATTTGCCCATTCTGATTTTATTCTGTTTTTTTTCATTTTTTCTTTGCACACGAGGTCTTGTGAGGGTATGATTCCCATCGTAATTAGCGGGATTGGCAAGATATACTTATTAACTTTGAGATTTCTGCGGCAAGCCTAATGGGTAATGATGAAATAAACTGGATAGCTCAAAATGTACACTCGTAGTGGATTAAAATTGATTCTGGCAGGTCTTTTTGGTGTTATTGCATTTTCTCTCACAGTCTGTGCCGACGAAGTTCATATTTACGAAGAGGACTTCGATTTACAGATTCCTGCCGACCCTTCTTCCAGTCAGGGCTGGATGATTGATGCGGTTATTGAAGTTGACAGCCATCTTTCCATCAGTGATATTGACGTCGGCATAACCTTGATGCATAGCAATGTCTTTGATTTGCAGATAACCTTGCAAAGCCCTGACGGGACGACTCTGTGTTTGAATTCGTACGATCCTGAGAGCGAGTTTTTTGAGGGGGCTGATTACTCGCAAACCGTATTCGACGATGAGGCTCAGACTGACATCAGCCAGGGCGAGGCTCCTTTTACAGGCCGGTTCAGACCTGATTCGGCCGAAGGCCTGGAGGTTTTTGACGGCCAGGATGCTTGCGGTCCCTGGCGGCTCCAAATCTACGATGCCTATCATAGCGACACGGGCACTTTAGAAAGCGTTGCGCTTGTAATCACCGCTCCCGAGCCTTCAACGGTTATACTGTTTATGCTTGGCGCGGCCCTTGCTGCATTTTTACAGCCACGTCGAGTGTAATCCATCCATCGCCTTGATTTGACAGGCCGCCTGCCTTAATATGTTCGTATGAAAATTCTGGCGCTCGAATCCTATTACGGTGGCAGTCACAAGGCCTTTATCGATGACTTCTCGCAAGTGAGCAGTCACAACTGGACAATACTTACCTTACCCGCTCATAAATGGAAATGGCGAATGCGTCATTCGGCAATCACGTTTACACAACAGGTTTCAGAGCTTCTCAAACAAGGCCAGAGCTGGGATATGTTGTTTTGCTCTGACATGCTGAATCTTGCGGAGTTTATAGCCTTGTGTCCTGCTGAAATTGCCGGATTGCCTAAAGTGATATACTTTCACGAGAACCAGTTGACCTATCCTGTTCGTGTAGAAGATGAGCGCGATTATCAGTTTGCGATGACTAATCTGACTAGCGCCCTGACCGCCGATTCTGTCTGGTTTAATTCACAGTTTCACATGGATTCTTTCATTGAAGCGCTCGCGAAGCTTCTTAAGTCCATGCCTGACCATCAGCCTTTGGAGGCGTGCGAAGAGATACGTGCCAAATCATCTGTCCATCCGCCCGGCATAGCCGGGTTTCCAATGGCAACCCAGAGGGAACCCGGCCCGATGAGAATCCTCTGGTCTGCCAGATGGGAGCACGATAAAAATCCTGAACTATTCTTTGAGGCGATTGAGATTTTGAAGGCCGGTGACATTGAGTTCAGGCTTAGCGTCATCGGCCAGAGCTTTCGCGATAAGCCTGATGTCTTCGAAAAGGCGCATCGTAGCTTTAATGGGCATATTGATTTTTGGGGATACCAGGATAGCCGCGAAGATTATGAGCGTGTTTTAATGCAGGCTGATGTAATAGTCTCCACCGCCAATCACGAGTTCTTCGGTATCAGTGTTGTCGAGGCCATAGCGGCCGGTGCCTGTCCGCTTTTACCTAATCGCCTTTCATATCCTGAAATTCTCGGACTTGGCCGAATCGAAGGCGCTGAGCAGTTTTTCTATAACGGCTCGGCCCAGGATTTGGCTGATAAATTGACTCAGCTCACTGCCCGCATCGAGAAAGGGTCGCTATGGCCAGCGAAAGTCACTCCTTCAATTCTTACCGACCGCTTCAAATGGCAAAACCTCGCAAACTCATACGACCAGGCACTCGAACGAATTCATCGGAACTATCCATAATCATTTCATCGCCTCGCTAAGCGCCTTCAATGTTGCATCTATGTCCTCTGCGCTGATGCCGTAGTGAGTTACGGCCCGTAATTGTCTTGATTCCAGAGACAGCATTCTGACTCCTTTTTTATCAAGCAGGGCTGTTAATTCCTCGGCCGTCATCCGGCCCTCGTTTATTTTGAAGTAAATGATATTTGTCTGCACCTTTTCAGGCTCGATTGATAATCCACCGATGTCCGCGATTCCTTCGGCTAAGCGTTTGGCATTTTCGTGGTCCTCTTTTAATCTGTCCACCATATCTTCCAGTGCCGTTATGCCCGCCGCTGCAATAATTCCTGCCTGGCGCATGCCGCCCCCTAATATTTTACGTGTCCGCCTCGCTTCGTCGATGAATTCCTTGCTCCCGCAAATAACCGAACCTACCGGTGCCGAGAGCCCCTTCGAAAGACAGAAGCTCACCGAGTCAGCCTTCGCGGCCAGCTCTTCTGCATCGACACCCAGAGCAACAGCCGCGTTGAAGACCCGCGCGCCGTCAAGATGAATTGACAAACCGTGCTTTTTCGCCAGCGATGAAACCGAATCCATATATTCGAGCTTGAGTGCAACTCCGTTACAGCGGTTATGGGTATTCTCAAGACATATCAGCCTCGTCCTCGGGAAGTGCACGTTATCGCTTCGTATCGCCTTTTCAATATCCTCCAGCCTCATCGTCCCATCCGGCTGGTTTTTTACCGTATGCGGATGTATCCCGCCCAGCGCCGAGATGCCCCCCGCTTCATAAAGAAACGTATGAGACAAATCGCCCAATATTATTTCCTCGCTGCGCCTGCAATGAGTGAGCACGCACGCTAAGTTTCCCATCGTCCCGCTGACGACTAAAAGCGCTGCCTCTTGTCCCATTCGCTCGGCGGCCATATCT
>JASFMF010000142.1:0-5530 GCA_050117705.1 Phycisphaerales bacterium | reverse complement strand
TTTCCGGTTTTCCTTTGCCATCCGCTGAACGAATTACAAGTTCATTCTCGTCGGATTCATCTGAAAAATATGTTATCCATTTTCCATCCGGACTCCATGAAGGCTCACGTTCAGCAATACCACTTGTGCGGGTTAGATTACGGGGTGTACCGTGTTTGGCCGGTAAAGACCATATATCACCCCGGCTTTCAACAAGCACGCGCTTCGCTTTAGGAGAGACATACCAGCGTGAAGCCCGTCCGCCCACATCCTTACGAATTGGGCGAAGCTTCGGGCGTGCACCGGGAACAGATATATTGACCGGAGTCGCCTGCTCGCTGGCCAAATTCAATAGATAGAGTTTGGCATCGTATTCGAAGATGATTTCGCCTTCGCCGTTCGGGCCGGGGCCATTCGAAGGCCATTTCACATCGTAATCTTTAAAGCGGGTAATCTGCTTTCTTTCTTTCGTGTCTAAGTTATAGCACCAAATATTAAGACGATGGTTCTGCCCCGCATCCGAAAGATAATATATCTTTCTGCCGTGCCACATAGGTATCGTATCCGTACCTTCCCATTCGGTTATCTTTTGTGAAGTATAGTTATCTAAATGGAAAAGCCAGATGTCCGAAGCCCAGCCCCCACGATAACGTTTCCATGTCCTGAAATCACGATTACGCGGCGTATAAGCAAGCCATTCCCCATCTCCCGAAATAACTCCGAACCCGCCATAGGGCACGGGCAACCGGTCCGGCAACCCACCTTCTCTTTGCACGGTGAACAGTTGAGTATGTCGTGGTAACCCACCCAATCCGCTCATCGCAAACAGCAGTCTGTTATCAAACGACCAATCGCACAAACGTTCGCCGTTGGAATGATACGTCACACGATTCGGAATCCCTCCTTTAAGAGGCACAGTATAGATATCATAATTGCCGTCGTAGTTTCCGTTAAACGCAATAGTACGTCCATCCGGACTAAACCGTGGAAACACCTCTCCGCCGGAAGGGCTCGCCAAAGGAGATGCCACTCCGCCGGCCCGCGGAACCACCCAGATATCGTCCGCATAGACAAATACGATATGACTCGAGCTAACGTCCGGATAACGCATCATACCGCCATGCGGCTGAACTTCGGCATAGACGGTGAAAGTATGAAAAAATGAAAACATTAAGAAAAAGTAGAAAATTGCAGATTTGGAAAGAACTCTCATAATAATTCTCCTTTAAAATTAAACGTACCGTTTCTATCGAAAAGTAAATAAAACTACCTCAGATTACTGATGCTTCGATATAACTCTGAAAAATTGGACAGGAAATTCTCCTCCATCTAAAACAATCAAAATCCCTCGACCATGAGGACTAAAATCTACCCGTTTAATTTTTCTCTTTGTACTAAATTAAAAGCATTCTCGTCAAGCAAAATCACTGGATTACGATTTTACATAGATGCACTCTTCACAAAATCAAGCAGAAGTGCTGAAAGAATAAGTGAATTCACTAATTTGAAGACAGTTTTTTTCCGATTCAAAGTCACACAAACCGCTTACTTTGAACGAAAAATTCACACTATCACACTAAGGGTCAATACACCTTTCTTCCGTAATCTGCCTTGATTAAATCCGTAATTTTCTCCTTATAAACTTGATTTCTCTAAACGCAAAAAAATATCGAAGAATCATTTTCCACTGCGGCTTTCCATCTTTTCACGATATTTCTTCCATGGCTCCGATTTTCCAACCTGGCAGGGGCTCGTAGGTTTATATACTCCGATAAAATCTTCATTCAATATCCGTGCTATTTCGGAAGCCGTGATATCCCCGGTTGAAGATTTTATAATCTTACCAACTTGCTTATCGAGTATATCCTGAGACCTTCTCTCCGCGGCCTCCTCCTGCTTCTTAATATTTACATAGTCTCTCGTCAGCTTCGCTGTTTTGCGAATGCGTTCCGCCGTCGGCTCCGCTGTCGTATCGAAAAAATTGCCACACCAAAAACCAAGGTCACGATTGCCTTCTATCATACCTTTATGCTTTTCAATTTGCTTCATGAACACGGCACAGTTCAGAAAACTGTTCTTAATCTCCCTCAGCGGCTCAACAGCTTCAGGCATATACAGGCGATATATTTCTACGATATCATCATAGTGTCTTCTGTGTAACTTATCCTTGAATAATTCCATAATCAGAAAATCTAAGAACCAGTGCGATATCCATTTTTTACGAAACGCCGTTGTGGCACGCCTGAATTTTTCTCTTTGTTGCCGAATCCAGCTATCCATATGACCGGCAATTCCCTCCAGCGACTCGGCCGCCTGAATTAATTCCTCATAGTGCTTTTTAGTCTTGCCCACACTTTCCTGAATTCTGCGCGGAATGATACACCGCGTTGTCAGAATGATGACAACTACTGCCACACTAATGCCGGCAATAATCAGCAAAATAATAAGCTCTAAAAAATTCATAGTTCTCTAATAAAATTTATGAAATGATAGGGGAAATGCAAAAGAACTGCACTTGTACGCAGCTCTTAAGACCGATAAAAATTCCGATATGATACAACATAAGGCTGTTAAACATCTATTTACAGCCTTTTTCAGGAAAATACAGAAGGTCCGTCAGCTCGACAGATTTTGCTCAGTTTTTATTTACATACGTTAAGATGCTGACTATTACAAATCCCAGCCACACGTACGTTATTGCAAGTATGCCAAGATAGAACAAAACCTCATCTAATACCTTCATTAATCTCCGCATGACTCCTCCCCCCTAAAGCTGATATTGACTTGCTTTTTAGAAGTGTTGCTCGGAAATTACCCTCTGCTTCCTCAATATTTTAAGGTGACACCTCTGTATAAAGTATAACCCATTTTTTCCGAAATGCAAGGTCCGGAAAAAACATCCCTCAGGCACTTATTCCCAGAACAGCCTTAAGCCACGCTTTTGCCATCAAACAACTACCGGCTAAAGACGGATGAACTCCATCGGCCGCCCAATAATCAGGCGGGGCGTTTCTGGTTGCCTTATCTAACATCGATTGAAATGGAACAAATATCGTATCGAACTCGGTTGCCATTTTCTTAGCAGCGGCCCGGTAGCCGTCAAAGTCCGGAAACCACGTCCCATCCACCTCGCCGCATCGAAGCACGAACGGCTCGCAAACCACTAACTTCACTTCCGGAAGCTCCCTTCGTGTACGTCCTAAAAGAGCGCGATAATCTTTCTCGTACGTCTCCACTGTACCCTCATAGCCGTGCTTGGATGCGTGCCAGTAATCATTAACGCCGACAAGGATACTGATAATATCAGGCTTAAGAGCAATACAGTCCGCATCCCATCGGTCGGCAAGCTGGAACACCTTGTTTCCGCTAATACCGCGATTATAGATTTTCGGTTTAACCTCACAACACCCGGCCAACACCTCCGAGGCGGCGAGTAAGACATAGCCTATCCCCATTGCCCTTATGTCATTGGCATTATCCTGTCTCCTTTTACTGCGGCCTGCATCAGTAATAGAATCACCCTGGAACAAAATAACATTGTTCCCTTTAGTCAATCGGTAAGGTGTTCGGCTGGACGAGCTTGCCATAGTATCAGAACAAACTGAAGGCAGTATAGAAGAAATCGTTAGACCCGCAGCAGTAGCACCCGCAACTTTTTTAAGAAAATTACGCCGGGTGGTGGGATTGTCTTTTAAGTGCTCATCTCTCATTTTTATTCTCCTTACACACTAAGGATATTTAACATCACCTTTAAAAATATCATTTGCCATATTTCACAATGCACTATTTTAACCGGCACAACCCCACAATTCCAGCCAATTTGTGGGGCAAGTCATTTCGCTCTGTAGAAAACCTTTGAAAAATGTCATCGTAAGGCTATATCTTGCTCTTACAAAAAACCTTCATACGATGGGTAAAAAGCCTGCTGTGCGACCAGTCTCTCTAAATTTGCGAAATAATTCCAAAATTATATTGACAAAGTTAGGTTTGCCTAACTATATTAGGATAAATGAAGATTCGTTAAAGGTATTTATGGCCACAGCAAAAAGCAAGAATTTAAGTGCCTCTCTGGAAGATTATCTCGAGGCCATCTTCAATCTTGCCGGCGAGTCCAGTTTCGCCCGCAGCAGGGACATTGCCGAACAGCTCGGCGTTTCGAGGGCTTCGGTAACGGGCGCGTTACGAGTCTTAAAGAAAAAGGGACTGGCAAATTATAAGCCGTACGATTATATAACACTGACCAAACAGGGAAAGGCGACTGCAACAGAAATCGCCAAAAAACACGAAATACTAAAATCATTTTTTGTCGATATATTAGGTATCGACAGGGACATTGCCCAACAGGCCGCCTGCAAAGCCGAACATGAGCTTGGTCCTGCGATTATTGTAAAACTGTTGAGTTTTATCGAGTTTGTAACACACAGCAGTAAAAACGGTCGGGACTTAACAGACGAATTTCGTAAGTTCTGTAAAAGTAAAAAATCAGTCGTGAAGCGAGATAGCAATGGAAGATAATCCAAAAAGACCTTTATCAAATGTTCAGGCGGGTGAAACGGTACAATTAGCAAGCATAGAAGCAGGGCGAAGCCTGAACAGCCGGCTTGCTTCAATGGGATTGGTGCCCAACGTCGAAATAACAGTCGTTAATAACACTGAACCCGGCCCTTTTGTGATAAACGTCAAAAATTCACGCATGATGTTGGGCAGGGGGATGGCTCATAAGATTATGGTCCTTAAAAAAAAGGATAATGCTTAAAGGAATCATATTTTCCGGCGGGAAATTTCATTCAATCAAATCTTTGCATTAAGACCGAATCTGCAAAACTAACAGCAGGATTATGGAAAAGAAAATCAAAGTAGCTCTGGCCGGCAATCCCAATAGCGGCAAAACCAGCATATTCAATATGCTGACCGGCGCGCGCCAACACGTAGGTAACTATCCCGGCGTAACAGTCGAAAAAAAAGAGGGCATCTGTAAATACAAGGATTATGAAATAACATTCGTCGACTTACCCGGAACATACAGCCTCACCGCTTACTCAATAGAAGAGCTTGTCGCGCGCAATTTCATAATCTCAGAACATCCTGACGTCGTGGTTGACATCATTGACGCCTCTAACATTGAAAGAAATCTGTACCTGGCCACCCAGCTTATTGAAATGAACGTCCCACTGGTCCTTGCATTCAATATGAGTGACATTGCCGAACAAAGGGGCTTGAAATTCAATACCAAACAGTTGTCAGGGCTCCTGCAGGCAACGATAGTTTCGACCATAGGCAATAAGGCGAAAGGAAAAACGCAACTGCTCGATGCTATCCTCGAAACGGCTCAGCAGGGTAAACGACAGCGTAGTCATCAGGTAAGCTATGGCGAAGAAATCGAGCATGAGCTGGCTCAAATCGAAAACTCCTTCACCGAGACAGAACAACCGCTGGCAGAAAAATACGGCGCGCGATGGCTTGCAACCAAACTGTTGGAGCAGGATTCTGAAATAACCGAAAAAGTTCTAAACAAACAGGTACTTGATGCCGTTACGGCAAGTGTAGGGCA
>JASFMF010000141.1:0-5530 GCA_050117705.1 Phycisphaerales bacterium | reverse complement strand
CAACGTCAGCCGATTGGTGGGTGCTCCTCCAGGATATGTGGGCTACGAAGAAGGTGGGCAATTAACCGAAAGAATAAGGCGTCGGCCCTATTCTGTCCTGCTGCTGGATGAAATAGAAAAAGCACATCCGGACGTCTATAATATGCTCCTGCAGATTATGGACGAGGGCAGGCTGACTGACAGCTTCGGCCGAAGCATTGATTTTAAGAATGTCATCCTTATTATGACCAGCAACATCGGTGCCGATCTGATTAAGAATCAATCCGGCTTCGGTTTTGGCAAAAAGAGCCCCGAAGCGAATTATGAAAAGATGAAAGATATTCTCCAGAAAGAAGTTGAACATCACTTCAGACCGGAATTTCTTAACCGTCTTGACGACACGATAGTCTTTAAGGCCCTAACGAGAGAAAATTTACAGACTATTGTTGACTATGAGCTCGCAAAAGTGTTCAAGAGACTTATAGACCACGGCTTGCATCTGGAATTGACCGACCAGGCCAAAGAATTCCTCATCGACAAGGGATATAATCCTGAATTTGGCGCAAGACCTCTTCGCAGGGCCATAGAACACTATATAGAAGACCCGCTTTCAGAGTCTGTCTTGGCAGGAGAATTCAAGGGCAAAAACCTTATCAAGATCGATGTAAAGGATGAAGAGCATTTGAAATTCGAGGGTTCTGAGATAGTCGAGCAGGAAGAAAGTGTTCCTGCTGTAGCAAAAACTGAGGAATAATTGATTCTTTGGTTTTTAACCTGCTTTTATATACCTTAATATTTCAACGTCTTGTAGCTAAGGTGAGATTACATATCATTGTTTCACTTTTACTATTCCATTTTGAACAAGTATCTTATCTTCAGCGAATAATTTAATAGCCTGTGGATATGCGATACATTCCTGCTCGAAGACTCTTGCCGCAAGCGTATCAGGAGTGTCACCATCTTTAACCGGGCAGCTTCGCTGGACGATTATTGGGCCTTTGTCATATTCGTTTGTACAAAAATGCACTGTACAGCCGCTTATCTTACATCCTGCCTTTAATACCGCTTCGTGGACATGGTGCCCCCACATTCCCTGACCGCCGAAACTCGGCAGCAGGGCGGGATGTATGTTCATTACACGGTTTTCGTAACGCAGGGGTATTTTCCAAAGGCACAGCCAGCCGCCCTGAATGATGAGGTCAACGTTTGCGCTGGCAAGAGTTTGTTCGATTTGTTTGCTGAAATCATCGATATCGGGGTAGTCTTTTTTGCGGAGTATTTTAACATCCAGTCCGGCGTTTTTCGCTCTTTCAACACCGGCTACCTTTGAACGTGAACTTATTACTACAGAGACTTTGGCGTTTAGCTTGCCTTCTTCAATATATTCGAGGATATTCATCAGTGTTGTTCCGCCGCCACTGATAAGCACTCCGAGCCGAATCGATTTTTTATTCTTTTCAGTGAGTTTGGGTTCAATTTCAACGTCGTATCCAAGATCTAAAGCCTGGTTGACAAGTTTATCAGCTTCTTTGTTTTTCTCTCTGGGAATATGCTTGACCTTCCAGTTTTCGAATTGGCTGAGTAAATCGACGGCCTGTTGGAAGAACGGCCTGATTTGCTCACTTTTAACCTTGTATTGGCCATTAATCTGTCTGACAAGCAGCTCGCTGTCGCTAAAAACAATAAGTTTTTCAGCGCCAATTTTCGTTGCAGCTTCGAGGGCTTTTACAAGGCTTGTGTACTCGGCTACATTGTTCGTAGCACGGCCTAAAAAAAAGCCTTTTGCCTGTAGTTGGGTCCCTGCCGAATCTTTCAGTGTGAAACCGGCTGCGGCCGGGCCGGGGTTGCCTCTACTTCCACCGTCTATGTGGGCGATTATTTTGTCGGGCAATGTATCGACTCCTTAGAAAACTATATACAGCGAGAAAGTAAAATCAAGGATTCGAAGTTTTTGAGAAACGCCGCAGTTTTATAGTTGTAATTTTCAAATATCCGGTACATCACTAAGGACAAGTATCCTCGTGCAGTTCGGGCAGCGTATTATATCGTCTTTGGTCATAAGCAGATTAACAGATTCCGCAGTAATGCCCATAAAGCAGCCGCCACAGCTATAGGCACCTTTTTTACCGTTCTGCTGGTCAATCAATGCAACAGCCTGGCCGTCGTATGTTTCCGTGACGCGTCTGAATATCTCCAGAGGTTTCTTGGGTATAGTTTTTGCAACCTTGTCCCATTCGGCCTGGATTTTTTTTATCTCAATTTGATATTTGCCTGCCAGTGTTTCAGATTCAGTGCGGATTTGCTCGAGCTGTTGCTTTTGCTCATCTATCTGCTGTTGTATCTCTTTGCACTCAGCTTCGTCGGCCTCAATATTTTTAAGTAATTCCAGAGACTGGGTTTCTATCTTGGAATTGTCGGCTTTATTTGTGTTAAGCTGTGTGAGGACCGCGGCGTATTCTTTGTTTGTCTTTGCGCTGTTGAGTGAGGCTCTTAATTTGGCTATCTGGTCATCTCGTGATTTGAGTTCCAGCTCAAGGCGGTCGAACTGGACCTTACTCAGCATGACCTCCTCTTTCTTGGCTTCGAGGGAGTTTTGGAGAGTTCTGATCTGGTTTTCCTGAATGATAACGTTTCTTCTGCATCTTGTAAGTTTCGCTTTTTCAGCTCGCAGACGGTTTTCAACACTTTGTAGTTTAATCAGCCCATTCAGTACCGGTCCCATTTATGCTCCTTAGCGCCAGCTTCGAAACTATCAAACGTGCCATTATCTGCGATTGAAATATAATCCGCAATAAAAATTTTCTGTTTTTTCTTTTATTGCTGCTGATTGTATAATTGACTCACTATGAAAGAACTCTTGAAAAAACTAATTCAGGCTGACACAACGCAGGAAAAGGGTGAATTGGCCGCGGCAGAGATAGTTTCTGCCGAGTTAAGCCGCTCAGGAATAAATTCCAAAATTGATAAATGGGAACAGACGAGGGCAAATATTATTGCCCATGTAAAGTCGGAAGGCCCCGAAAAAGCACTCCTGTTCGCCTGTCATCTTGATGTTGTTGGGCCGGGCGAAGCAAAATGGCAAAATCCCCCCTTTGAAGCGATTGAAAGTGACGGCAAGATTTATGGCAGAGGCTCAACGGATATGAAAGGTGGAATCGCCGCGGTAGTGACGGCTGTTAGACAAATTGTCGATTCAGGCACAAAGCTAAACGGTGATATCGTATTCGCGGCCGTCGCGGGAGAAGAAGTCGATAGCTGTGGTGCAGATAGATTTATCAGCAATTGTACAGATTTGCCTGAATTTACTGGTATTATTATACCTGAACCGACGGATTTTATGATTGTTACAGCTCATCGTGGAATGTTGTGGCTTAAGGTTACAACAAAAGGAAAAACGGCTCATGGTTCTACACCGCATTTAGGTGTAAATGCAATATCTTCAATGCAATCTGTTCTGAATGAGCTTGAAAATTATGAAATTGATGTAGAGCCACATAAGCTGTTGGGTGAATGTTCTATGAGCATAAATACTATCGCCGGTGGTAAAGCGGTTAATGTTGTGCCTGATAAATGCAGTATCGAGATTGATATTCGCACCTTGCCCGGACAGAATCATCAAAATATTATTGCTGATCTGGAGAAGATATTCGCAAAGTTAAAATCTGAAAATCCTCAATTTGACGCAGATATCCGTATTATACGCCAGGTTGGGGCGTTAGAAGCTGATTGTAACAATGATTTTGTTAAGAATTTTTGTTCGGTTGTTGGGACTAATGAGACAGAAGCTGTAGGTTTTACTACGGATGGCCCTCATTTTGCCCCATTAGACGCACCGGTTGTAATCTTCGGACCGGGTAAACCTGAGCTTTGTCATAAGCCGGATGAATATATTAACATATGCGATGTAGAAAAAGCGGCCGAGTATTATAAAACTTTAATTCTCCGGCTTCTTGGGTGACTTTGAATATAAATTAAAAAAAATTTAAGTATTTTATTATTTTTGTCGAAATTCATCCTTGACAAGATACCAGCATAATTTTTACAATAAATAGTTTGGTATAGTTTGAAGGAAATTTTTCAATGTCTTACATTAGGGAAAATAAACAGAAGCAGCTAACAAGCCACACAGTGGCCATGGTGCTTTTGTGCACAGACCTACCAGTCTGCGTAGCCAGGACCAATGGTTTTGGTATTGTCGTGGCCTGGAGAAAGGAGGCCGCTCCCTAAAAAAGACTTGAGAACATATTTCAGATTTTAAAAAGCCTTTCAGGGAGCAGAAGACCTGAAAGGCTTTTTTATTTTATATATTCGTGAAAAAACAGGCCGCTTTAATAAAGAAAGGAGAAATGTGAGGTATCATGAAGGTTAGAGAAATGGATATCGAATTCTACAGGAACTTCTCTGATATTATGGAGAATAAGTGTGAACCTGGGTGGCAATATGACGAGATGAAATTTTGTAGCGTGAAATTCGACTCTGCAAAACGCGCCAGGGCTTATGACAAAAGCCACCAGAGATTCAGAGATTTCGAAAAGGAAAGCGAAGTGATAATCTCGCTCTTGTGCCTAAACGCCAGCCATACAGTGCTTGATATGGGATGCGGCACAGGCGCATTCACTATTCATGCTGCAAAGCACCTTAGGAAGGTTTGCGCGGTCGATGTCTCAAAAGCGATGCTCAGACGTGCTCGCAAAAAAGCCAAAAAAGCTCGCCTTGATAATATTGAATTCCGCTATGGCGGATTTCTAACATATGACCATAGAGCAGAGCCGGTAGATGCAATAGTCTCTTGTCTTGTACTGCATCATTTACCTGATTTCTGGAAGCTGGTAGGCCTGAAAAGATTAGCACAGATGTTGAAAATAAACGGCAGGTTATACCTGCACGATGTGGTCTATTCATTTGATATTGCAAGCTATGAGTCCAGTATCAAAGGTTATATTGAGTCTATGACCAAAAAACTTGGCCTGCAGAGTACCGAAGGATTAAAGACCCATTTTCGTCAGGAATACAGTACATACGGCTGGATTATGCAGGGTCTTCTTGAACGGGCCGGATTCGTGATAGACAAGGTGGATTATAAAGATGACTTTAAAGCTGCATATGTGTGCACAAAGAAAAATGAATCCACATTAAATGAAGACATAAAAACTATGAGTGTAAAGGGACAACATTGGCGACAGTTGCTAAAGCGGCTTCGTGAAAAAAGGAGAAATGCAAAATATTATGAAAGTCAGAGAAATGGATATTGAATTATATAGAAACTATTCTAACACGCTGGAAAAGAGACGTGAACATGGATGGCGATATAACGAAATGAAGCCTTGCGGTGTTAAGTACAACAGTGTGTTATGTGCAATGTTTTATGATATGCACCACCAGAGATTCAGAGATTATAAAAGAGAAAGCGAAGAGATAATCGCCGCTCTCGGCCAGAACAGCAATCAAACAGTGATTGATATGGGATGTGGTACGGGCGCATTTGCAGTCAACGCTGCAAAACGCTGCAAAAATATCTATGCAGTCGATGTTTCAAAAGCGATGCTCAGAT
>JASFMF010000140.1:0-5564 GCA_050117705.1 Phycisphaerales bacterium | reverse complement strand
ATAACGTCAAAAAAGCCTGGTGGAAGGCAGTCGTACAAATGCGCGACGATGTAGTCGGGCTTGATTGCAGCATTCTCATGCACCCGATGGTCTGGAAATCGAGCGGGCACGCCGACAAGTTCGCGGATTTAATAGCCGAATGTAAAAAGTGCAATACCAGAACACGTGTTGACCACCTGCAGGAAAAAAGCGACCAGCAGGCACAGGAACATACGGAACATATCGCAATCGATGCCGCCATGGCTCACACACAGGACCTGAGCAATAAAGTATGTCCCAATTGCGGCACAGTGGGACAGTTCACCGAGCCCATGCCTTTTAAGCTGATGTTCGAAACAAAGATGGGTGCTAATATAGACGACTCTATGACGATACAGCTTAGGCCGGAAACTGCACAGGGAATCTTCGCCAATTTCAGAAACGTACTCGATACCACCAGAGTCAAGATACCCTTCGGCATCGCCCAGATAGGCAAGAGTTTCCGCAATGAAGTGACCACAAAGGCTTTTATTTTCCGAACGCGCGAGTTCGAGCAGGCCGAGCTTGAATTTTTCTGTGAGCCGGGTACCGATGAGCAATGGTTCGAGCACTGGAAGCAGGCAAGATTTGACTGGTATATTAATCTTGGCATGAAAAAGGATAATCTCCGTTTCCGCGACCACGATGCCGACGAGCTTGCGCATTATGCCAAGGGATGCGTGGATGTCGAATACAAATTCCCCTTCGGCAGCGGCGACTGGCAGGAGCTTGAAGGCGTTGCCAATCGAACAGACTACGACCTGCGCCAGCATCAAAGGGGCGTAAGAACACTTAATAAATGGTATGAAAACAACCGAGATCTGACAAACATCGACCTGGCTGACGAAGCCGAGGATTACAATAAAGGACCGCTTTCCTACTTTGATGATGAGAAAAAACAGCGATACATCCCTTATGTAATTGAGCCAAGTGCGGGTATCGATAGAAGCGCGCTTGCCTTTTTGGTCGATGCCTACGACGAAGAGGAAGTTCGCGGCGAAACAAGAAACCTTTTGAGATTTCATCCCGCCCTGGCGCCGGTGAAGGTTGCCATTTTCCCGTTGGTTAAGAAACAGGGTATGCCGGAGGTGGCCACAAATATCTATAACGACCTTAAAAAATACTATAATTGCTTTTATGACCAAAAAGGCGCGGTCGGGCGGCGCTATCGCAGACAGGATGAAGCCGGAACGCCGTTTTGCGTCACCGTTGACGGCCAGACTCTGGAAGATAACACTGTCACCGTCCGCGACCGTGACTCGATGGAACAGGACAGAATACCAACCGACAGGTTGCTTAATCACCTGCGCGAGAAACTGGACGTATAAAATGAAACCGGTAGTAAATATTACTAAAAAAGATATCGAAAATGCAATAAGAGACGGCAATGATGAAAAACCAATCAGGAATCTTTGAACCATGGATGACCGGCAAACTACTGTCAGCAGTTTATCTCAATACGAAGGTAAAAATGTAACGTTATCAGGATGGTTGTATAAATCCCGCTCGAGCGGCAAGGTACAGTTCCTTGTCCTCCGCGACGGCACGGGTCTTTGCCAGTGCATCGTCGAAAAAAAACAGGTCCCGCAGGAGCTTTTCGAGCAGTTAAAACATCTTGGCCAGGAATCGTCTCTGAAATTAACAGGCACCGTCCGGGCCGACGACAGAAGCATAGGCGGCTATGAATTAGCCGTAACCGACGCACAAATAATCGCTCCCGCCGAAAGCTATCCCATTACACCGAAATCGCATGGCATAGATTTTTTGCTAAAGCACCGTCATCTGCATCTTCGCTCACAGCGCCAGTGGTGCATTGGTAAAATTCGCCACACAGTCATCGATGCCATTCGCAGATTCTTCAATGATAATGGTTTTACACTCATCGATACCCCAATCCTCACCGCCACCGCCGGCGAGGAAGAACAAACGCTGTTTAAAGTCGATTATTTCGGAGACCCTCTTTCCCTTGCACAGACAGGTCAGTTATATCTCGAATCAGCGGCCATGAGTTTCGGCAAAGTTTACTGCTTCGGGCCGACCTTCCGCGCCGAAAAAAGCAAGACCAGAAGGCATCTAACCGAGTTCTGGATGGTCGAGCCGGAAGTGGCATTTATCGAACTCACCGGCCTGCTCGAATTGGCGGAAAATTTCGTATCGTTTATCGTCGAACGGGTCTTACAGGACAATAAAAGCCAGCTCGAAGAATTACAGGCCGATATTGCCTCACTGGAAAAAATTAAGCCGCCCTTTTACAGATTGACTTATACCGAGGCGGCTGAAATACTAACCAGTCAAAAAGCCAAAGATTTCCTCGCAGCACAACTGTCTGAATTTCAAAACCAAAAACAGCAAACCGAAACAAAAATCGAAGAGCTTGAAAAACAGCAGGCAGGCCAAATAAAACAATGGCAGAAAGATAAAATCGCCGCCGAGCTGATTGATTTGCGTTCCGAGCTTGCGGAGACGAACACCAAAATCGAAAACAACCCCAAGCATGCCCAATTAGCTGCAGAATTCCAGTGGGGCAAAGACCTCGGCGGCTCGGACGAAACTATAATTTCGCAAATGCACGACAAACCCATCTTCGTCACGCACTATCCCAAAGAAGCCAAGGCCTTTTACATGAAAACAGACAGAGAAAACGACAATGTGGTTTTGAATTTCGATTTGCTTGCCCCCGCAGGCTTTGGTGAAATCATCGGCGGCTCAGTAAGAGAAGACGACCACGAAATACTTGTTGCTCGAATCAACCAGCAGGGCCTGGACATTAAAAATTACGATTGGTACCTTGACCTGCGAAAATACGGCTCAGTCCCTCACGGCGGCTTCGGACTCGGCGTCGAAAGAACCATCGCATGGCTCACCGGCGAAAAGCACATCCGACAATGCATTCCATTTCCAAGATTGATGGACAAGGTCTATATCTGAGCTTTACCTCTACATCTTTAGTGATTATGTTAGTAACTCGCTTTTTGGTATTCGTAAAGTTGCTGCAAACTTGGGGGCTTTATCCTCCGCTTTTTTAGCAAGAGTCTCCAAAAATGGATGCGTACGTTTGTTTAGAGGGCTCATCTGTACCATGATCTTAGCGAAGTCTATTAGGCTTTCCCTATCAACTACTATATCGACCAGTTTGCTTAAAATATCTAGGCGTCTGACTTTTAGATTACCTTCTTCACCTATAATAAAAGCTTGACGAGCCCAGAGTAGCGCAAAAGTAATATCTTCCAGCATCTCTCGGAGTTCCACAGAGACACCGACAAGAGTACGAAGTTTCTTAAGACGTAATGCAACTTTATTTTCTGGCCCATTCACAATTGAAATATGTTTCATTTCAGTTCGAGATAAACCTTGGCAAATAGCCTTGAATATCAGTTCATTTTCAGAATCCCGACTAGATTTCATTGCTTTAAGTGAACATAGTATCATTTTCTCACAATAAGGTTTTCTAAAAAGCGCCCATCTCCAAAGTTCACTCAAGTCAAAAACCTGCCTTCTCGATGCATTGGGATCGATAAAGCCAAAAAGAAAATATGCGAATAAAAACGCTACAAGAAAGATTGGGGTTGCCAGTATTGCTCCAACTATTCTAAATGTGGTATTTATAGGCCTTTGCTTTAACCACTCATTTGGTAATTCCAAGGATTCTTCATTAATTTTTACCGCTCTGTCTCGTACCCACTTTTCAACAGTGGGTCCATCTATTCTATAGACCCTATCAACAAGTTTGTCACAGCAATAACATATCTGTTCGTCATCCTCCGGCCACTCAGTTATATAAAATATACTAGAGCAGTGATTGCATTGGATTTCCACCTTTTAACTTCCTTAAGTAAGAATTATAATACTATGATAAATAGCGAATCTATAATTTTTTAAAATGATTTAACTATACAATCTTTTTCCTTTTGATATTAGTATTTTACTAGATTTGAGTTGAGCAATCAAACCATTTTAATTTTGTATATACAGTAGGTGACAAATTGTTTTATTTGTGAATTCTTATTTTTTGGTCGCGTTAAGGTTTGCATGGATATAGTTCTATATTTGTTTGTATCGGGAAATATTTGAAAAGCACACCCGCCAATGCATTCCATTTCCAAGATTGATGGACAAGGTCTATATCTGATACAATTATATCGTGGCTGACTGGACGATACAAAAGCTCTTAAACTGGATCAACGAATACCTTACTAACAAGGGTATCGAATCGCCACGCCTTAGCGCAGAAATTCTTCTCAGCGGCGTACTGGGATTGAAGCGAATCGAATTATACACACAATTCGATAAAACTGTCGCCGCCGAGCAATTAGACAAGCTCCGCGATTTGGTCAGACGTGCCGGCCAACAGGAACCTGTCGCCTATCTGGTCGGCAAAACCGAATTTTACTCTATGGAGCTGAACATAACATCGGCCTGTATGATACCGCGTCCGGAAACAGAATTACTTGTCGAACGTGCGATTGAATTTTTAAGAACACGCCACGGCACTCAATTCGTCTGCGACCTGTGCACCGGAAGCGGCTGTATCGCGGTTGCAATAGGAAAGAATTTTCCCGATGCCCGTATAATCGCCACAGACATTTGTGATGAAGCACTCGCCATCGCCGATGAGAATATTAAAAAGCATCAATTAAAAAATAAAATCACATTGCTGTGCGGAGATTTGTTCGACCCGATTATATCCGGACTGGATGTTGAAAAATTTGATTTGATCGTCTGCAATCCACCTTATGTAAGCAGTGCCGAATACGAGAAGCTCGACAAAAACGTAAAAGATTACGAGCCTCGAAAGGCCCTGTTCGCCGGAATTGACGGCCTGGATATTTATCGAAGGATTATTGAAAAGGCAGATGAGTTTCTAAAGCCGGACGCAGCTCTGATGATGGAAATCGGATATGCTCAGGGACCGGCGATTAGAGAATTGCTCGAACAATCCGGTGCTTTCACTGAAATTAAAATCGAAAAGGATTTTCATAACAACGACCGCATTGTTTCTGCCAAAAAAATATCAGTCTGACTTATTTGAAGTATCGCCTTCATCCTCAGATTTCTTCTGCTTCCTCACTTGCTCAAGCTCGCCAGCAAGTCTGCCTACTTCCAAACGTAATCTTATATTCTCATTTTTATTCCGTAAGACCAGTTTGACAATAAAATATCCTGAAACTATCAGGGTCCCTGAAATCACAAGAATAACAAATAATTCCGCTGGCCCCGGAAACCAAAACGATAAAACGCTGCTTATCATATTTTGTTCCTTTCCCTCTTTTTTACGTTTACCTTACTATTAATTATCAGAACGACAAACGATAAGCTTGGCCGTCTCTTCTTTTACCTTTTCCAGGGTAATACCATTGTCAGTCAATATCTGAAATCCAGTGCCCGTGCCTGCAAGAAGTATCCCCATGAGCAAATGCTCTGTCCCAATGTATGTATGACCCCATCGTGTTGATTGCTCATAAGCGCACTTAATAACCTTATCGACATCTTCACCAAGTTCGGCTTTACCGTCTTTCTTTTTATCCGAGGGCTTGCATAACCGTTCG
>JASFMF010000139.1:0-5573 GCA_050117705.1 Phycisphaerales bacterium | reverse complement strand
TCTTCTCATCACAAGTAACCTCTTATTACTTTGGGTGAAGCACACGAGCGGCCCCCATAACGCTAACGACTATTAATATTCCGTAAGTCCATTTCCAAAATTCGCATCCAGGCTCTATAGAATAATCGATACCTCTTCCATAGGGCTTTTTAAGCCGCTATGAAACCTGCGCCATAGATTAGGCGCTCTATATATTGCAAAATCTTAAAAAAGTCGTGTTAGGAAATCATTAAGAGGTTGTTAGATTTGAATTAATTTAGCGCAGATTGTTTTGAGCTGGTTCGAAAGTCTGTTTTTAAAACTTGTATTCGGCGCTTAAGCCAATGGAATAATCGATGCCTTTTCTATAGGATTTTTTAACTGTTTCCCCCGCGATATAGTCCGAACGATAGACCTCCTCAATTTCAGGATTGGTCAGGTTTTTTGCCCGGAAAGCAATCTTCCAGTGTTCTCCTATCGGTTGTGTAATGCCTATATTAAGCGTATCGTATTCTTTGGCATAAACGTCAGGCACATAGCCGTTACCAAGTGCAACTCCACCTTCAACCAAAGTATCTCCCCTGACCGTGTAGAAAAGACCGATTTGGGTACCATATTTTTCGCTCTCATAAGTAAGATTAAAATTGTAGAGGTGTTCCGGCGCGCCCATCATATGACGTGTTGATGTCGGCGCCCCCACTCTAGCAAAATCAGCGGCCTCATCAGCCGGGAGAGTTACCTCGGAATCGATAAACGTGGCGTTGGCTCCCACAGAAAATCCCTCCAACGGCGACCAGAGCTTGTCAAGTGACTGCCGCACCTCCAGCTCAAAGCCCTCCAGCCAGCCTTCGGGGTAATTAACCGGCGTGACGTAATAAAGTGACGCCTGAAAACGCTGCACATACTCGATAGGATCTATAATATCTTTACGGAACCATGAAGCGGAAAAAAGACCTCCGGGATAAGGCTCATAGTCAAAACGTATATCATAATTATCCAATGCACTCATTCGTAAACCGGGATTTCCGACAAAAATACCCGCTCCGAGATATTCCATCTGCATAACCGGAGAGAGTTCTTTGAAGGTTTGGCGGGCGACTGTTTCGCTATAAGAAGCACGAATCTTGACCTCCTCGATCGGAGAAAATTCTACTCCAAGCGACGGCAAAGTATCATCCTGCAAATACGTGACATCCGCCTCAGGGCCGAACTTCGTCCAACCGGTCCCATCAGGTGGTAAATACTGGGCACTATCGGTCTTTGGGTGATTAGTAATATTTAATTCCGTCGATTCGTAGCGAATACCTCCGATGATGTTCAAATAAGAGGATAGAGGCAAATCAACCATGTAGTAAAAGGCAGATATTATCTGCTCGCCCTCATAATCCACGTCCTCGTCGGAAGGAGATATCTCATGCCCTTCAGAAACGTATACATCAGACCAATATCTATCCCATGGTGCCTCATAAGAACCGCCGGAATCGTATGAGAAACTGCTTTGATTATACTCACGATTTACGACGTCACCAAAAAGACCCACCTTCAAATAACCTTCATCGCCGGTCCATTGTTCAAATGGTAATTTTGCATTTAACAAGAACTGGCCGCTTTCTTCTGTGATATCCTTCCAGATGCGCTGAGCAAATCCGTGCCCGCTTCCACTGGGGTCATATCCATTATATTGCGCCGGAAATACATGTGCACCGAACTGCCGCTCCGGCTGCCACCATGTGCTGAACACACGCTTGTCGGGCTGGTCCATCACGGCGACACTACTGGCAAGAGTCCAGTCTATCTCCGGATTTAGAAATTTCCCAAACCGCCCAAGTTCCCTCTCCGGAATTTCGATAGTGTGCTGTCCTTTCAACTGAACAGTCGATTGTGACCTCTCAGTATATTCCAGCGTCTGACTGCGGTGCCAGTCGGCGTTCACATCGTCATTATCCGCAAAATATGCTTTGCCTCGGGTATCCTCCATAAGGGTGGCCTTATCTTCAGTGACTTGTGTATGCATAAAAAGCAGGGACAGGGAATGATTTTCAAACTCCGCGCCAACCATCCCCAGGAAACCCCATTGAACCTTATCAACTCCCTGTGTTACATCGAACAAACTCGTGAAATCCTCTCTTACATAAGGTACCAGCCCATAACTGCCGTTATCCAGCAAGGCTTCATATATATCTTCCTGTCCATCTTCATAATAGGAAGGATCCCTCTTATAGTACATACTTACGAGCCCCCCGACGAGAATATCGTTTTCAAATACATGCTTACCACCAGTTGTCAGAGACCAGTTATAATTTGTCGGTGCATTATCACGGGAAACTCCCATTGTGCCTCCAAACCCACCAATGTCCCTGCCGCCGTCATCTATTCCCCAGAGGTTAACGCCCCCTCCTTTATAGCTGAGAAAGTCTTTGCCATTCGCTACTTGTGTGTTGTATTCGGTTCCGACTTTGAAACTCAGCACTCTTTCCTCAGGAATCCCCTTAAGTATAAGATTAACCGCTCCTCCTGAAGCATCTCCCTGCTGATTGGGTGTGAATGTTTTGCTGACCTGAAGGCTTTCGATTAATGCCGCCGGAAACTGGTCAAGCTGCACGGCTCGCTTATCGGCGTCCGCCGTCGGCAATCGCACTCCATTCAATTGTGAATTTACGTAACGGTCGGGCAAGCCGCGCACTACGGCATATTTCCCCTCTTCCACGGTTGCACCGGAAACCAAAGTAAGTGCACTGGCTGCGTCGCTGGCACCGGCCCGGCTTATAAGTTCCGAACTGATTGAGTCCATCAACGATGGACTTTCCATTCGTATTTTCAACACGCCTATCTCTGAACTACCAGTCAAGTCCAGGTCCTGCACAACGAATTCTTCCATTTCTGTAAATTCGCCGGCCAGTGACGTATCTACATCAATCATACTTCCCCGGGAAACTACGATATCAGGCATAAATTGCCGTGTATATCCTTCTTTGGAAAAGACGAGCGTGTAAGTGCCGGGAGGCACCTGTCCGAAGACAAAGTGACCTTCGTCGCTGGTCGTTGTTTTTTCGCCGGTCTCATAAAGTAACACCTGGGCGCCAACCAGCGGCACATCAAAGTCTTTATCATATACCACGCCGCGAATGCCACCGACCTCCTGGGCCTGTATAACAGACGTCAGGCAGAGCATAAGCGCAATACCCATCGCTGCAGAGCGAGTACAAACTCTGGCCAAAATCATCACCCTTCATCTACTCCAATGTAAAAATCACCCTTTATCTACCTGATTCAAGGCCGGCTGCCTCAAAGTTCCGAAAGCTCAGGCGTCCTTGAAAATACGACACCTCACCAGGGGTCACCCAGACCGTCACGTATTTCCTGAATCCGCTTTAACAGTTCCGGGTCGGGCTTCACTTCGTGTAAAGCCATTGAACAACAGGTGGCCGTTAAATCTTCGGCGCGAGGTCTTGAATTCGGGTTTTCAACCCCAGCCTCGACCGCCCGTTTATAAATATCGAGCGCAACAGCGATATCGCCCATCGTATGGTATGCTTTTGCAATGGAACGAAGCATTTGAGCCCTGTAAATATTCACAATCAGACTACGTTTCGCCTCAAACAGTTTGAGAGCGTTCTTTATCTCCTTCTGTGCCTGTTCTTTCGCACCGGCACGAAAGCGAAGCTCAGCCAGTCTGGCCATCAAAGGAATTCTGAAACGCGGCTTCCACTTCGCTGAATCCATGATTGTTTTGGTCTCATTGACCAGCTCAAGCGCTTTGACCTGGTCTGAATGGGCAAGAGAAAAGTCCGCCATCTTAGTCAGTAAATCAATCCGGATGAAAACCGGCATTCTTATCCATGAAGTTTTCATATTCTTCTCGATAAGCTTCCTTCGTTCGATATTTGTATAAAAGCGATTATAAAGCTCGGTATATGCTCCGAGTGCATTCCTTACGACGTCGAAGTTTTCTGATAGAGCGAGCTTTCCGAGAATTTTAATTTTATCATCGAAAGAGTCCGTTGGGCAAATCATTGCTTCTGCCTGGGCCGCTTTCCCTGATTCGGAAGCTTCGATGCCTCGTTCAAACTTCGCCGCCGTTTCAATCTGTCCCATATAGGCATGGGTTTTAGCTATTTTGCCTTTTATCCGGTCTTTCCGAAATTCTTCGGTTGTTTCCGAATCCCGAAGGGCCAGATTTAAATACGATTCGGCTTCATTTGTGAATCCGCGCTTTGCACAGTAAAAAGCCAAATCTGCATAGCCTGCCCCACGCCTCCAGTTGCCAATCTTTTCGATATATCGAAGTGCCAGTTGCGGCTGTTCCAGTTCGAAACAGGCTGTCACCACGGCTTCCTGTGCCCGTGAGCGGTTTTTAATGTGTGGATTAACCGGCATGGCTGAAGCCGCATTAAAAGCAATATCCAACAGCTTATACTGGCAGGAATCCAGCGGCGCATCTGCCAGAGAACGAGCTGCTTTTTCTTCGTTTTGAGGTTTACAGCAGTCTGTATGAACAGAAAAGGCAATGCCCAGCGACAGAGAAAGTAAATATAATCCAGCTCTCATAGTATTCTCACAATTAAATTTGCGGCACGAAAACACCCACGCATCAACGACATTATATTAAGGCTGTTAATATAGTCAATCTGTTTTGTGTCGAGCATAAAAAAATAGGCGGCTTTAATTTCTGTTTTTTACCTATATTAACAACAAAACTGATGGCAGCGTATTAAGAGCGCTGCCATCAAGTCACTTTTATTGCATATAAGTCCGAGTTTCTGTTTTATCGCAAGACAGAACTCTTCCGGACCTACCCATATATATTCTTCACCGACATAATTTTCTTATTAAAATGACACTTTATTCCGTCATTCCGAATGCATCGGCAGCAGTCCATCCCTTCAGCCAGTTGTAGTCGCCAAATGCACCGATATACGGAACCGGCGAGAAGAAGCCATCGTCCGGGGCGGTGTTATCGCAACTGGCCGCATCGTTGAAAGCTAACGGATTCAGGCTGGTTACTGACGCCATAACTTTTCCGCCTACCTGCACCGGATCAGCACGGGTAATACCCATGATCGGACTACTATCAGGAATCACGTTGCGGTTTGATTCATCCATTACACCGAAATCTTCCAAACTTTGTGTTTCGGAAAGGTTGTAGAACACGCAGTCTGTAAACTGACACCAGTTACCTGATGTGAAGTTCGGGTAGAGAACTGCAGGATCTACACCGGCCGTGTTGGTCGGATAGTTATCAAATGCCGTAGTGAAGAGGTCGGCAAGCGCTGGAACGCCCGCTGAGCCGTAGCCACCACCATCACCACCGGTACCGCCGTCTTTGACCATCTTATCGCCGATGTCCATGAAGATACAATTACCAAACTGTGCACGCATATTATCGCGCCACTCTGTTCCCTGGTCACCGTCAAAGGGCTGCCCAATCACAGTAAAGTTGTAGATTTGTGCTGCTCCGTAAGGCTGGGCGGCCGCATCTTCTGCACCGTCCATCTCCATGCAGTTATCGCCGATACCGGAACCCTGACTGTTCTCGCCGCAGTATCCCTGTACTATCAGACCAAACTGAGCCTTTCCACGATAGCCCTGGTCAA
>JASFMF010000138.1:0-5586 GCA_050117705.1 Phycisphaerales bacterium | reverse complement strand
AACACATTATGAAGAAGCGGCACTTATCTACGTATATGGAACGAAAAAGCCCCTCCGTCTGAGTGGTTACAAACCCAGTTCACAATTGCAACAGCGAATAGAAGATTTCAGCCAGCTCCTAAGCAATTATGGCGCAGACAAAAAAGCCGCCTTCGGGGAGCTGGCAAGAAAATATCGTAACACTTACTTTTTCTATTACATCTACGCGCCCCCAGGAACAAAGAAATGACCCAGGAGCAAAAACCGATAAAAATACATAAAAGTAAAAGGAGCAAGCTTGGTTATGTGGTTATAATCTGTGCACTTATAATTTTCGCCCTATTTTTTACCTTCCGCAACAGAAAAGTAACAATCGAACAATACAGCGTTATTGACCACCCTGCTATTATTCGTCCTGATTACTCCGGCGCTGTTATCCCACCGAACATCGCGCCTTTAAACTTTTACATACAGCATGATGGTTCACACTACTTCGTAAAAATTCACTCCGAAAACGGAAGACCAATTGAGATATCCAGCAAAACACCAGAGATTGTGATTCCCCAAAAAACATGGCACGAGCTTCTCAATTTGAACCGAGGCAAACAGCTAAATTTGGACATTTACGTTAAATCCCACACATCTGAATCATCTTCGAAAACGGGAAACGGTAAATGGACTCGATTTAAGACTCTCACCAATCAAATTGCCAATGATGATATAGATTCTTTCCTTGTTTACAGGAAGATTCATCCGGTCCATCGCACATGGAGAGATATGGGCATCTATCAGCGTAATCTTAGCAGTTTTAACGAATCGTTGATTCTACATAATAAATATTTCAAGCACGGCTGTGTTAATTGTCATACTTTCTGCGGAAACCGCACAGATAAAATGTTAATCAGCATTCGCAGTGTGGAATATGGCAGTTCGGTCTTATTAATTGAAGATGAAAAAGTAAAAAAGGTCGGAACAAAATTCGGATATTCCTCATGGCATCCAAGCGGCCGAGTAGTTACATTTTCCTTAAATAAGGTAAGGCAGCTCTTCCATTCTTCTGCAAACGAGCCTCGAGACGTGATGGACTTCGATTCTCTGATGGCGTACTATCAGGTAGATTCAAAAACTATAAAAACCTCATCGGACCTTGCCAGGAAGAACCAGCTTGAAACATATCCAACCTGGTCTCCGGATGGCCGTTACTTATACTTCTGTAGTGCACCAATAACGTGGTCGGACCGTACCGTAGTCCCCCAAACCTATGACCAAATCAAGTATGACCTTGTCCGTATAAGCTACGATCTTGCCGGTGACAATTGGGGGCAATTGGAAACTGTACTTTCAGCCGAAGAAACAGGCCTAAGTATCCTTTTGCCAAGGATTAGTCCCGATGGTAAATGGCTTCTATTTTGTATGTGTAATTACGGCTGCTTTCCTGCTTATCAGCAAAGCAGCGACCTGTATATAATGAACCTCGAAGAAGCTCGAAAAACAGGCAAATACACACACCGCCGACTCGATATCAACAGCGACGACAGTGAAACATGGCATGGCTGGTCAAGTAACAGCCGGTGGATTGTTTTCAGCAGTAAAAGAAACAGCGGCGTTTTCACAAGAACATATATCGCGTATCTGGATACAAGTGGTAAAGTACACAAATCAATACTGCTGCCACAGAAAAATCCCCGCTATTATGATTCCTGCCTTTGGACTTACAGCGTCCCGGAACTTATCATCGAGCCTGTCCGAGTTACAAAGGAAAAACTGGGCAGGGTCGTTCGCAGTTCCAAAGACACATCCGTCCAGATACCCATTACTATGGCCACACCCAAAGCCGGCACACTCCCCGGCCATCAGGAACCCTGGCAGGCAGGACGCGAATAAGATATTAACTTAGTCAGAATTAAACTTTATTGAACCGGAGCCGGCGTTCCTTTGCAAGCAACCTTTTGTACATCTCCCATAGACGGGTCATAAGGTCGAAGACAAAAACGGTACGCATATTTCTGGTTTCCGGGTAATGTAAACTCACTGTGCGTACGGGCACCCCAACTGTCATCACCACCAACACCCATTTGTCGGAAATCCAGATTCAGATAGATATCATCACGATGTTGTACCTCGTAAAGATGCACTGGCCCATCAAGGTCTTCGGCCGTGTAATGGAGTGCACAAACGCTGAGTAATGGCATGCCCACTGCTAAAAGTCCCATACCATTATCATTGGTTAGAGCCACCCAGCGCACATCCACCTTATTGCCGCTTTCGGTAGGTTCTGAATATTCGAAGTATTGCTCATCGACAGTCCCTTCATACAGGTCAACACGTGCATCACAGCGGTCCCAGTATGTTTCCTGAGGTCCACGTCCAAACCAGCGGATTGTTTCAAATCCCTGTGGCAATGCCACCTTCATTCCGAATTTCGGTATCTCAGGCAACTCAGCTTTATTAGCCTGGCCTTCCATATCAACCACTACAGAGCCATCTCCATATATTTGATAACTTAATGTGTAATCGCCCTGCACATCTTTAATATGCGAGACCACCTTGACCTGGACAACTTGCGGCGAAATCTGATTTGCCTCAACTGATCTGACTTTCCAGTTCTGCATGGCAGTTTTCCAAACAGCACAACGCTTCGGCATTTCATTGCCTCGGTCATTGTCGGTCGGTGCACGCCAGAAATTAGGAGCAAGAGGCTCTTTCACCAGTTCGGTGTTCTTATAACGCATTGAACTAAGGAAACCGGTCGCTTTATCGACAGTAACTGAGAAATTCTCACCTTCAACTTTAACAATACCACCCTGGTCAGTGACATTGAGTGAAGGCATTTGGGCCGGATTCATAACGACTGCCGGCTTTTCAATCGGTAACTTAAACTGCTCCCACGCCAATTCGTGTCCTGCCGGGGCCCACATTTGTTTTTCTTTGAGCTTAAAGCTCAAATTCAGGAAATACTCAACGCCCGGCTCCGGAGAAACAGCCTTAAACGGTATAGTGACTTCCAGGATTTCCTCCGGCTCAATATTCAGATTACTAAGGGCTCCGGTTTCAATAACTTTATCATCCGCACTGATAGACCAGCTTCCGTTTACAATCTCATTAAGATTCGTAAAGAAATAGCCATTTTTAATTTCGATTTTGCCCTGTGCCAAATCAACCGCCTTGATCTGGATATTCTGATATACTTTCTTCACCTCGGCCAGACCTGGGTGTGGTGTACGGTCAGCCGACACAAGTCCATTACAACAGAAATTTTGGTCACTCGGTATGTCTTCGGGACCAAAATCACCACCGAACGCCTGGAAAGTTTTATCTCCGGGTTTGACTTTGACGAATTTTCCATTCCGGCCTTCCATAACAGGTTGATGTAAACCCTGGTCCACCCAGTCCCAAATCCAGCCACCCTGCAAATACGGTCTGGAATAAATCAGCGACCAATAACTCCATATATCACCCGTGCTGTTACCCATTGCATGGGCGTACTCGATTAAAATAAATGGCCGATACTGCTCTCGAGACGAATATTGTTCTAATGACCTCGGCCTGCTATACATTGGGCAATAAATATCGGTATTGGGACGACGACCGGCCTCACACGAAGTCACCAGGCGCCCGGCATCGCGCTGACGTAACCATGAAGATGTTGCGTGCAGGTTTTCTCCCCAGCCGTTCTCGTTACCCACCGACCATATAATTATCGAAGCGTGATTCTTGTCACGTTCAACCATGCGTTGTGTACGGTCCATATAAGCAGCCTGCCATTCAATATTCCTTGTAAGCCTTTGATTGCCATGACACTCAATATTAGCTTCGTCAACCACATAGAGTCCATAGCGGTCGCACAAATCGTACCACACGGGCGTATTTGGATAGTGACTCGTACGAACCGAGTTTATATTATTTTGTTTCATTAACATTATGTCCTGAATCATATCCTTTGGCTTCACATAATGTCCCCGGATGGGATGATGCTCATGTCGATTGGTGCCTTTGATAAAAATCCGCTTGCCGTTGACCAGCAAATTGCCATCTCTTAGCAGCACCTGTCGAAAACCAATGTTAACAGGGATTACTTCAATAATATTTCCATCTGGTCCGGTCAGAGTCAATAACAGGCGATATAAATTCGGATACTCAGCCGACCACAAACGAACATTGCGAACGGTGGTTGTCAAAAACTGACGGGTTTCCTGTGCAGAAGGCAGGTGGCAAGGTGTTGAAATCGGAGACATTGCCTGATTACCCTTGTCATCAAGCAGCTCTGCGGTTAGTGTCACGTTCTCGGCCTTATCTGTCATATTCTGAATAGCCATATCGATTGTCAACGCGGAGTGTCGCAATCTGCCATCCAGCGCCGTGGAAACCTGGAAGTCACGAATATGGAGCTTGTCGGTCGACCAGATATAAACATCACGGAAGATGCCGCTCAGACGCCAGAAATCCTGGTCTTCTATCCACGAACCATCGTTCCATCGAAAGACCTGCACGGCAATCTGGTTGCTTCCGGGATGGACAAAATCGGTAATATCAAATTCTGCAACCGTGCGGCTGTCTTTACTCATACCAACGCTCTTGCCGTTAATCCAAAGATAGAAAAAGGAATTAACGCCATCAAAAGCAACGTAAATTCGCCGGCCGTGCCATTCATACGGCACATTAAAGGTGCTGCGATAAGAACCAACATGCTTGTAATCACTTGAAACCTTCGGCGCTTGCGACCTGTCCCACGGATATCTAACATTAGTGTAGATAGCAACGCCGTAGCCCTGCGTCTCCATGTTCGAGGGGACAGGAATGGTATCCCAACCGCTGTCATCAAAATATTTTGTGTAAAAGTCTGTTGGCCTTTCATCCGGACTTGGGGACCAGTGAAACTTCCAGTCACCGTTAAGTGAGCGAAACCACGGAGACCTCGACCGGTCCTCAATCGAAGCTATCGCCTCGGCCTTTTTGGCAGATTCAGCATCCGGAAAAATCATCATTGTCGCATGAGGTGAAAGACGGTTGCGCCCGACTAATTGTGGATTTTCCCAGTCAACAGGAGAAGGTTCATCCGAGTCAGCGGCCGAGACAATCAACTCAGAAACTTCCGTAAAATCCACTTGAGCAATTGAATCAGTCTGACAGCCGACAAGAACTACCAAAACACAGGTCAGTAAAGAGATGCTGTTTACTACGATTGGTGCAGCTTTATGATTTCTACTCATTGTTTTCGCTCCTATTCCTATATACTTCATTGTGAAAAGTTAACGTATTTAATAAGCTATGAAAACAAACATTAGCTTCGTTTACTTAAGTGATTTTAAATACAAATGCAGAAGAATTCATAAACCTGCCTCCCTGTGATGCATTGAAAAGATAGGCAGGCTTGCCATTTCGCATCAGAATTTGTGGCCGTTCAAGACGGCCGTATTTTCTCAGGTAAGATGGAGCGGGCGGCTCTTTGACATACTTTCTAACAGGATAGTACGCTATCTTCGGCTTTGACCATTTAATCCCATCTTCCGATTCCAGGTACAGGCCGACTTCATGATTAAAAATTCCCATGTCACGGGCAATCATTTTAAACTTACCGTTCTCGATAAAAACATAAGCATCCTCGAT
>JASFMF010000137.1:0-5608 GCA_050117705.1 Phycisphaerales bacterium | reverse complement strand
CCGAATATACCCGGCTGTGGGCGCAGCAGCAGTTCGGAGCCAAACACGCAGCTGATATTGCCTCTATCCTCTCGGAATATACTAAATACAACAGCCGCCGCAAGCCTGAGATGCTTGCTCCGGATACCTACAGCCTCGTGAATTACCGTGAAGCGGAAACGGTTGTGGCCGATTATAATAAACTGGCGGAAAAAGCAGAAAGGATTAGCAAGCTGATGCCTTCCGAATATAAGGATGCTTATTATCAGCTTGTTCTGCATCCTGTGATAGCCTGTGCCAACTTAAGCGAACTTCATATTACTGTTGGAAAAAATCGCCTCTATGTCAAGCAGGGCCGCGCTGCCACGAATGATTTAGCTAATAAAGTTGAAGAGTTGTTTAACAAAGATGCTAAGATTTCTCACTATTACAATAAAATTATGTCCAACGGTAAATGGAACCATATGATGGACCAAACGCACATCAGTTACACATACTGGCAGCAGCCGGAAAAAGATGTCTTGCCGAAAGTGGAAAAAATTGAGCTGCCTGCCGGAGCGGATATGGGGGTTTCAATTGAAGGTTCGGATAGTTGGTGGCCGATGGAAGAAAGCGAAGCAGTCTTACCTGAATTTGACCCCTATAATCGACAGAAATATTATATTGAGGTTTTTAATCGTGGACAGATGCCTTTCGATTACGAAATTGAGTCAGGTAAATCGTGGCTAATAGCCACGCCTAACCAGGGTAAAGTTCATAAGGGACAGCGGGTATGGATAAGTGTAGACTGGCAGCGGGTGCCGAATGGTACACAGCGCGTTCCGATTACGGTAACCGGACCGGATGGAAACAGCGTAATTGTTCAGGCAGTCGTTAAAAATCCTGTTTCTCCGGGACGCAGTAAGGTAAAAGGTTTTATGGAAAGTAACGGTTACGTTTCAATAGAAGCTGAAAATTATACTAAAGCAATTAATACAGATTCGGTCCAATGGCTGCGTATCCCGAATTTAGGTCGAACGCTTTCCGGCATAACGCCTATGCCGGTAACAGCAAAAAGCCAGAAACCACAGGGAAACAGCCCTCGTCTGGAATATACTATGCATCTTTTCAATAGTGGCAAAGTTGAAGTTAAGGCATATCTATGTCCTACCCAAAACTATCATGCCACTCAGGGATTGCGATATGCTGTTTCGTTCGATGAGGAGACGCCGCAAATAATCAACATTCACGAGAAAGATACAATTCCTGATTGGAAATACCCTCCAACCTGGAATCAGGCGGTCGGCGAGAATATTAAAGTTATGACCTCTGAACATGTAATTGAAAAGCCGGGTGAGCATGTTTTAAAGTTTTGGATGGTGGACCCCGGAATAGTCCTGCAGAAACTCGTTGTGGATACAGGCGGCCTTAAACCAAGCTATCTTGGCCCGCCTGAAAGTTTTTATAATAGTGCCAAGGGTGCTTTTTCCACCGGGAACTATCGTAATCTGTTCGCTGAAAACGGGCACTCCGCTCAGGAAATAACCGCGAAAATCAATAACGCCTTCCGACAATTATTCCACGGCGACCCGAACAATCAGACGGTTTATTATTCTGCAGGGACCAACGATAACGGGGCGTTGGCGTATATTTGTGATATCAACTCCAATGATGTACGGTCTGAAGGTGTATCTTACGGCATGATGATAGCAGTACAACTTGACAAAAAGGCCGAGTTTGATGCCCTTTGGAACTGGGCAAAAACGTATATGTATCACGATAAATCAGACCATCCTGCCTATGGTTATTTCTCATGGTCATTGAAAACCGATGGGACGCCGAACGATGAAATGCCAGCACCGGACGGTGAAGAATATTTTGCAATGGCGCTTTACTTCGCATCAGGGCGCTGGGGTAATGGTACAGGTATCTACAATTATAAGGCTCAGGCGGATAAGATTCTGGATGATGTGAAAAATCGAAAGATAATCGCAGGCCGGACGGGTAGACGTCCCGTAACAGCCGGGAATCTCTTCGATGCAGAACATAAAATGGTTCGTTTCTCTCCTGATGTTAGAAACAATGATTACACCGACCCTTCCTATCATCTGCCTGCATTCTATGAGTTATGGGCGCTATGGGGGTCTGAGGCCGACAGGTCTTTCTGGTCGCAGGCCGCCTGCGCAAGTCGTGATTTCTTTCATCGTACTACACACCCGGCCACGGGTTTATCTCCGGATTATGCCAACTTCGATGGCACACCACGGGCAGGCCGTTTTAGCAGCCGGTCTGTCAACTTTAACTTTGACGCCTGGCGTACTGCTATGAACTGGGCTATGGATTGGGCATGGTGGGCGAAAGATGTAAGGCAAAAAGAATTGAGCGACCGCCTGCAGGCTTTTTTCGAATCTCAGGGCATATCTGATTACAGTAATCAATTTACACTCGATGGCAATCCTACCGGCAACGACCATTCAGCGGGATTGGTGGCAATGAATGCTGTAGCCAGTCTTGCAGCGACCCATTCTCGTTCGAAACAGTTTGTTGAAGAATTATGGAATCTGTCTGTACCCACCGGGCAATACCGTTATTACGATGGTATGTTATATCTGTTTGCTATGCTTAATTGCAGCGGTAATTACCGCATCTGGCCGCCGCAACTGGACTGTTGCACAATAGCTGTGGCAGAGTAAAGTGGACGCTTTTAAATAATCCATCAACATCGGCCCTTGATTTTCGTAGAATATATAGAACGACAGGCTTCTACTTGTTAATAAGGCCTTTTTCGTTTCTTAGCGTTGTTAATTTAGTACTTTGGGACTTAAGGGTATAGCGGTTTCTATCTTGAGTTGAGTGGTAATTTTTGCTATAATTATAAAGGATGGTTTACGTGCTTCTGTCCTCCCTGGGGTTCTATGGTGGAGTGTAGTTAATAAATGTAAGCAGATAAGGAAGGAGACAAGAAATAATTGATTCCATTAAAAAACTATTGGCTGTCTTTACTATAAGCCTTTTTTCGATAGGTTTTTTACCTGCTTACTGTTCGGCGGTTTATCTCAATATTAATATAGCTAACTTTGCTTTATTAGCTGAGCCATCGGGCCGGGAAGGCGGTACATCTATCGTAATCAATGAGTTTATGGCTTCTAATAACAGCAATATTCAGGACCCGCAGGGCCAGTACGATGACTGGATTGAACTCTACAACTTTGGTGTCGTTGCCGTTGATGTTGGAGGTATGTATCTTACTGACAATCTATCCGAACCTGCCAAATGGCAAATTCCCAGTGATAATTCAGTTGTAACTGTCATTCCGGCGGGAGGCTTTTTATTAGTATGGGCGGACAATAATACCACCGATGCTGGTTTGCATGCGAATTTCCAGCTTGATGCCGGCGGCGAGGAAATTGGTTTATTCGATACTGATGGAACTACTTTGATTGATAGTGTAAGTTTTGGTTCTCAGGTGGTTGACGTTTCCTATGGCCGATATCCGGATGCCAATGACACCTGGCGTTCTATGAGTTCTCCGACACCGGGCAGGGAAAACAATCCTGCTTATCTGGGTATGGTTGCTGACACAAAATTCAGTCACGACCGTGGTTTTTATGATGCACCTTTCGACCTAAACATTACTTGTGACACGTCGGATGCCCATATTTACTACACAACAGATGGTAACGTACCTGTCGAAAATGATATGCCTACTATTAGCAGCACTTTATATGTCGGTCCAATCCACATTGACACAACAACCTGCATAAGGGCGGCAGCGATTAAGACCGGCTGGATGTCAACTAATATTGACACACATACGTATATATTTGGTGCAAGTGATACTATTAAGTCTTTACCGGTAATTTCTCTTGTTGGTGACGAATACAAAACCTTCTTTGAGCCTGATGGCATAATGGCCATTGTCGGCGGTTATTACGATAGCCAGGGTGTATGGCGTTCGGATGGTCCGGACAGCTACAATAATGTTTTGCAAAGGGGCAGAGAATACGAACGCCCTGTTTCCTTTGAGCTTATGGAGCCACAGACCGGCGATAACTTTCAGATAGACTGTGGTATCCGAGTTCACGGAAGTGACTACACACGGCCGCGCTATACCCGAGGAGACGAATGGTTGACCTGTTTCAATGGTGGGCCAAGGATGAACACTAATAAATTCAGCTTCAATCTCTACTTTCGCAGCAGCTATGACGATAACCGCCTCGAATACGCATTCTTTCCTTTTATAGATGTTAGCCGTTTCAGAAGTATTGTTCTGCGGGGAGGACATAACGATGCTTGCGCCCCGTTTGTCAAAGACGAATGGGGCAGACGTCTCTTCAGGGAAATGGGAGCAATTCAGGTTACCGGTACGTTTGCTAACCTTTATCTTAATGGCGAGTACAAAGGTTACTATAATCCCTCCAGTCGTCTTGATGAAGAATTTCTTCAGGAATGGTACGGCACTGACAACGAATTCGACGTGATTAACCAGTCGGGACTCAGAGATGGCACATGGGATGCCTGGAACGACCTGCTCGATTATGCAGAGAGCCACAACCTTGCCAATACTGCCGAATATAATTATGTCGCAGGCAAGGTCGATATTTCGAATTTTATAGATTTCCTTATTGTTGAAATCTATATAGCCAATTTTGACTGGCCCGGGAACAACTGGGAAGTCCACCGTGAGAGGTCGGATACAGGAATATTCAGGTTTTCTATCTGGGATGCAGAAGGCCTGGCCGAAACCTGGGCTGTTGGCAACAACTTTGAGATGACGGCTTTTGAAGATTATCCCACCTGGTCAAATTCCAGGGGGCTGAACCATATGACAGATCCTGTTTCGAGACTTTATCGTACTCTAAGGGTCAGCCCCAAATTCAGACAGCTCTTTGCCGACCGTGTTCATAAACACTTTCGTAATGGCGGCGTACTGACCGAATCCCATTTATTAGCTCGATGGTGGGAAGTCTTCTCTGAAGTATCATCAGTCCTGCCGGAGACGGAACAGTATCCTGTGAGATTCGTTCCTGATGATTTTATACCGAATCGTGAACCCCATGTTTTGGCTGCTTTCGAGGAGAATGGCTTATTCGACCGTGACTTTGGTGCTCCGATATTCAATATAAACGGTTCTTACCAGCACGGTGGTTACACTTCAGCCGGTGATATCTTAACTATAACTAATCCTAATAATTCCGGCACAATTTACCTCACCACCGATGGCACAGACCCTGCTGTTCCGGGGGAATCTCCGCAACAGGTCATAGATACAACTCTTGTAGCTGAGAATGCTTCCAAACGAGTACTGGTCCCAACGGGAAACATTAGTAATGCATGGAAAGGCGGCAGTGCATTCAATGACTCCGGTTGGACGCTTGTCACAGGTTCTCCCGGTGGCGTTGGATACGAAAGAAGTTCAGGCTACGAACAGTTTATTAGCCTCGATGTTGCTGACCGGATGTATGATAGAACCAGTAGTTGTTATATCCGGATACCCTTCGAAATTACAGGAAATCCCGACTTTTTCGAGCTTATGATACTGAGGATTAGATATGACGATGGTTTTGTCGCATACATAAATGGTGTCGAAGTACAAAGAGATATGGTCAATGGCACGCCAAGTTGGAATTCGTATGCATCAGGAAACCAT
>JASFMF010000136.1:0-5630 GCA_050117705.1 Phycisphaerales bacterium | reverse complement strand
CTTCCGCAGCGACTATCCGGATCAAGGCCGGTCTGTTTGAACCATTTACGGATTCGAACGGTAATGTCTGGCTGCCGGACGAAGGTTTTGAGGGAGGTGCCACGATTGATCGCGATCCGGAAATGGAAATCGCCGGAACCAAGGATCCGGCCCTGTTCTTGAGCGAACACTATGCAATGGACTCTTTTTCCTGCAAAATTCCCAATGGCAAATATATCGCTAAGCTCTACTTTGCTGAGACATTCGAGGGTATTTATGGAGCTGGCGACCGTGTTTTTTCTTTCAATGTGCAAGGACACGAGTTCAAGGATTTCGATATTTGGGAAAAGGCTGGCGGCCCCAATCGCGCCTACATTGAAACCGTGCCCGTGGAAGTGACCAACGGAGAATTCCGCATTGTTTTCACCACCCAGATTGAAAACCCGGCGATCAATGCGATTGAAATAATTCCACAAAAAGTGCCAGCGGCCGGACAGAATGTGCCTGCGCTAAAAGACGTGTTCAAGGATCACTTCCTGATAGGCGGAGCTTTTAATCGAAACTTAGTAACAGGTAAGGACCCCAATGCGGCCGCGATCGCCGAAAAACACTTTAGCACGGCAACTGCGGAGAACGATATGAAGTGGCAGCTCATCCATCCGAAGCTCAGCCAGTACAACTGGGAGTCTGCCGACAGCTTCGTGGCCTTCTGCGAGAAGAACAAGATGGCCGTAATCGGTCACACGCTCGTCTGGCACGCCCAGACTCCGCGGTGGGTATTTCGGGACGATTCGGGGGATGCCCTGACACGAGATGCCCTGCTCGCTCGCATGAAGGACCACATCATGACCGTTGTCGGCCGCTATAAAGGCCGCGTCAAAGGCTGGGATGTAATCAATGAAGCCCTTAGTGAGAACGGCAAATTGCGAAACAGTCAATGGCTGCGGGTCATTGGCGAAGGCTCAGAAGAAAAGCAGTACGACTTCATCGAAAACGCCTTCCGGTGGGCCCACGAGGCGGATCCTGATGCTGAGCTATACTACAATGACTATAATCTCGAGACGTCAAAGGCCAAGTGCAATGGGGCAGTCGCGATTGTGAAACATCTCAAGTCCAGGGGCATCCGTATCGACGGCGTCGGTATCCAACTGCATGGTGGGCTGACATATCCCAGCGTCGAGGGCCTTGAGTATGCCATCAAGAGTCTGGCTGCTACCGGCGTAAATGTGATGATTACGGAATTGGATATCCGAACACGGCGACGTGGGTATCGTGGTGCCGATATCAGCCGGGTCAGCCGCCAGAGCACAGAAGATCAGAATGCAGCCACAGCGGAAACCCAGAAGAAGCTCGCGGACAAGTACGCCGAGATTTTCTCCGTCCTAATAAAGCACAAGAAAGACGTTTCCCGCGTCACGTTTTGGGGTGTCTATGACAAGACGTCCTGGATCGGGGGCTCACCGCTGTTTTTCGATCGGAATTACCAGCCCAAAGAGGCTTTCTTCGCCGTGGTCAAGACGGCCCAGTCAGCTCCAGCACGCGGCGACTCGGCCTCGCCGGACGCTCATAGAGGCGGTGGACGAGGCGGTTTTGGCGGGCCGATAGAGCTGGGCCCGGACGACAAACCAGCCTTCGACGACCCGCCTGCGGGATTCAGAACCAAGCGTGAGAACGTCCCTCACGGCGAGCTTACGATGATTGAATATGATTCAAAGACGGTCGGAACCCGTCGAAAAATGCTCATCTACACGCCGCCCGGGTATTCGACCGACCGTAAATATCCCGTGCTTTACCTACTGCATGGCATCGGTGGCGACGAGACGGAATGGAAGCGCCTGTGCCAGCCAGAGAACATCCTGGACAACCTGCTGGCCGATGGCAAGATCCAGCCGATGATAGTGGTCATGCCCAACGGCCGGGCCCAGAAGAACGACCGGGCCGAAGGCAATGTTTTCGCCACCGCGCCGGCTTTCGCCGCGTTTGAAGGCGATTTGCTCAACGACGTGATTCCAGCCGTTGAAGCTAAGTACTCGGTGATGGCCGACCGTGAGCATCGGGCTTTGGCGGGCCTGTCGATGGGTGGAGGCCAGTCCCTGAACTTCGGCCTCGGTCACCTCGACGTTTTCGCCTGGGTTGGCGGGTTCTCATCAGCCCCCAACACCAAACCGCCTGTGGAGCTCGTACCTGACCCGGCAGCCGCCAGGGACAAACTGAAGCTGCTATGGCTGGCCTGCGGTAACAAGGACGGTTTAATTCGCATCAGCCAGGGCGTCCACAATTACCTCAAAGAGAAAAATGTGCCACATGTCTGGCACGTTGATTCAAATTCCCACGATGGTACCGAATGGGCCAACAATCTTTATCTATTTGTCCAGCACATCTTCAAGTAGTCGCGAATAAACGCGAAAATGGCGGGCAGTACGCCATAAATCATTTATAGGTAAACTGAGGTTTAACAACGTGTTAGATTAAGACAGTTGTGCTCGGATAATACTTGCACATACGCTTTTTTAAACCAGCAGGCAACCATTGCTCAGATTATACCCGCGCACTTAGCCGCCGGTGAGATGAAAAATCTTGCCAATATTCCGTTTTTTATCTCACTTCTGACACTCCTATGCGGTATAATAAGGATGGACTAACTATTTTGGCAAAGATACGGGATACTATAGGCCGTATCTGGTTTTATAGGCATCTTGATATCCTTTGTTTCCAGAAGGTTGGAGGTCATGTATATACGCCATCGTATATCGATAAATCTTTTATTAATCTTTTTTAGGAGATCTCTTATGTTGGTGAAAAAGACAATTCTAATCGCATTGTTCCTATGTTTGGCGGGATCGATGACATGCTTTGCTGATATTATCACTGTGCACGAGGACGATTTTGAAGACCGCGAAATAGGCAGCACTACTGAGGGCTGGCTTTGGAATGACAACACTGCTTCGCATGAAGGTCTGTACGCGGATTTCGAGGGAAGTATCGTACGGGAACATACCGGAACGCTTCGTTCGGATATTAATCAACGATTTGGTTACAAGACGGACATCGAGATGACCGGAAACACCAGTGAAAACCCGGCGGATTATACCATCGAGCTTGATATACGCAACCTCCAGGGTGAGTGGGACCCTCATGAGATAGAGATTTGGGTGCTCACATACAATTCTGATGCCGGTGGTAGTACTTATGGATTTGGTTTACCTCTCCTGGAACTTTATCAAGAGGACGAATGGGTTCATATAGAATATAACCTGGGGGATTTGGTGGAATTAAACAGAACCTGGTGGGAAGGAACCGACTGGGACATGACAGATTCTACATGGGCTTATGAGATCGGTGGTCCGCCGTATCCGGGCGTAGAAGTCTCGGGGGCATCGTGGACGCAGGTGTTCCTTGTGGATAATCTCAAAATTACCATGTCTGCGGAACCGCCAGAGTTTGCCAAAGAGCCAGTACCTGAAGATCAGAGCATAGAGGTATTAAGAGATGTGATCCTTAGCTGGACACCTGGAGATTTTGCTGATAACCATAATGTGTACTTTGGTACTGATGCTAATGATGTTAACGAAGCCAGTTTGGATGATCCTCGGGGCGTGCTCGTTAGTGAAGGGCAGGTTGATGCCAGTTATGATCCAGGTCTTCTGGATTGGGACCAGACATATTACTGGCGAATTGATGAAGTCAATGAGGCAGAGCCGAATAGTCCATGGAAAAGTAAACTCTGGAGCTTTACTACCCGCAACTTCGTTGCCGTGGATGATTTCGAGGACTATAACGACTTTGAATTTGATAGAATATTTGATTTCTGGGTGGATGGCTATAACATTCCAACGAATGGTTCTACGGTTGGTTACGCCGAGCCGGACTTCCCGGCGGGCGAGCATTTCGTTGAAACTACGATTGTTTATGGTGGCTCTCAGTCGATGCCTTATTTTTATGACAACACAGTCGCCGGAAACTCTGAGGTAACTTTAACTTTGGTTGACCCTACTGACTGGACCTACGAAGACGTCGAAACGCTCTCACTTTGGTTCCAGGGTTATCCGCCATATTTGGGCAGCTTTACAGAAGACCCTGCAGGCACTTATACGATGACCGCCACAGGCGCCGATATCTGGGAGACGGCCGACGAATTCCATTTTGCTTATAAGCAGCTCACCGGTGTCGGTTCGATTATAGCAAAAGTGGAAAGCGTGGAGAACACGAACGGGTGGGCCAAGGCCGGCGTTATGATTCGTAATACGCTGGAGCCGGGTTCCAGGCATGCTATGGTGGTTGTTACACCTGAACAGGGTGTTTCATTCCAGCGTCGTTCTATTGTAGATTCGGACAGTTCCGGAACAACAGAAACCGATGTCACTGCGCCGATATGGGTGAAAATAGATCGTGACATTTCCGGTAATTTTACAGCCTCTTATTCGTCCGACGGCGCCTCGTGGACGCATATTGGTGTTGATTCGATTAACATGAATGCAACAGCTTATGTAGGATTGGCATTAACCAGCCATAATACTGAGGAAGTATGTGAAGCTGTCTTCTCCAACGTCACTATTACAGGAAACGTTAGTCAGGAGCCATGGATGGACCAGGATATCGGGATATTAAGCAATGGTCCCGAGCCGATATATGTGGTTCTCGATGAAAGCGCTGTGGTTTATCACGAAGATCCGAACGCATCAACGATAAATGAATGGACCGGATGGAGAATAGATTTGCAGCAGTTTGCAGATCAGGGAATAGACCTTACAAATGTCGAAAGTATTGGTATTGGCTTCGGTGACAGGGCCAATCCTCAGCCCGGCGGTGCCGGACTGGCTTACTTCGATAATATCCGGCTGTATCGTCAACAAACACCTTAAGCCGATATGTTGGAATAGAAGATTTGTATCGATTCGGGGCCTGTACTGATTGACTCAGTATAGGCCCCGTTTGTTTAAGAACAATATCCCCTTTCTAATCATCTAATCTTTTCATCTCTCGCTTTGGAGTTGACAAAACATGCTGCTGAACGTAAAAAATTTAGATGAATAGTAAAGAACGCAAAAATATATTAGTTACCTGTGGGCCGGGATTGAAAGATTATCTACAGGCAGAACTTGAAGGATTGGGCTTTGAGATAGTCAGCAGTCATGTCGGAAGTGTTGTCACGCGCGGATCGTTTATCGATTGTATAAAACTGAATTTCTGTCTGAGGACCGCTTATAACGTCCTTTATCTTCTCAAAGAGTTTCGTTGCGGCAGCAGCGAATCACTCTATAAACATATTAACAGACTGCCATGGGAAAATATCATCTCACCCCAAGAGTATCTGTGCGTACTCTCGCGGGTCGATACATGGTCGATTAACAACAGCATGTATCCGAGCCTCAAGGTCAAAGACGCAATCGTCGACCGCATATACAAAAAGACCGGCTCCAGGCCTGATAGTGGCCCGGACAGAAACAAAGTCGTTGTCAATCTTTTCTGGAAGGAGCACAATGCGTGGATATATCTTAATACTTCCGGCGTAAAACTTTCTGACCGGAACTATCGTAAAATGCCGCATAAAGCACCGCTTCGCGAATCGTTGGCGGCCGGGATTATCATGGCAACAGGATATGACGGTTCACAAAATATCGTGCTGCCGATGTGCGGCAGTGGTACGCTTG
>JASFMF010000135.1:0-5634 GCA_050117705.1 Phycisphaerales bacterium | reverse complement strand
CTCGGATTTCGGAGTTTATGTCATCGGCTGAGAATTTGATGCAGATTCTGCCGGAGTCTTTACTGTATTTTTCGAACCATTCAGTAGCAATCTTATCTTCTGCATTGAATATGGAAACGGCAGGAGTTTTATCCTCTAATTCTTGAAATTTGAAGATGTTTTCTTTGGCGGCACAGTAATCTTCGAATGTTCCGTATCGGTCGAGATGGTTCGGTGTAAGATTCGTCAGGAGCGCAACTTTCGGGGCTTTTTGGATTTGTGCTAATTGCTCAAGCTGGAAACTTGACAGCTCCAGCACGACCAAATCATCAGGATTGATTTGGTCTAATACGGTAAGTAACGGCTGATTACCAATGTTGCCGCTTAGCCATACTTGTTTGTAGTTAGTATTTTTTAACAAATGGACGGTAAGGGCGGCTGTTGTGCTTTTACCGTTAGCTCCTGTTATCCCGATTATCTGTGAGGAGCATAATTCAAAGAAGATGTTTATTTGGGAGGTGATGAATCTGTTATGTTCTCGTGCAATTTCAAGAAACTCATTATCATCAGGGACAGCGGGATTGGCGATGATAATATCAGCTTGCTGAAAATCATCCGGATTGTGAAAGCCAAGATGGAATTCTATATTGGTGAGTTTTTCAAGTCTGTTTATTGAGTTGCTTAATTGTTTAGCGTCGGCCAAATCAGTGATTATTACTTTAGAGCCGGTTTTAGCCGCGAACATTGCGGCATCGACACCGCCGCCGAAGCGGCCCAAGCCCATAATCAGAACTTTTTTACCGCTGAAAAATCCCTTGTTCATATTAAGGTCTGCATTGCGTTTGCCAAATCGACCTTTGCATCTATAACCGCCTGCTCGATGCATCTTTTCCAGTCATCGCCAAACTGTTCTTTATACTTTGGCTTTTCATAGGCGTAGATTATCGAACGTGATGCATTGATTAAAGCCCCTGTTCCGTTAGTTTTGCAGAATCGCACACAGTCGGCGGCTTCGGCACCTTGTGAGCCGTAACCCGGCACGAGAAACCATATATTATCATACTTTTGCCGCAGAGCGCTTGTAACCTGCGGCGAAGTGCCGCCTACTACCATTCCCACATTACTATAGCCTTGTGTGCCGATACACTCTTCTTTGTTTGCTACCTGAGCAACGATTTCGGCAAGTTTTTCGTACATTGTTTGGCCGTTAGCGTCGGTAAAGTCCTGAATAGCGGCTGCGGAAGGATTACTGGTGCGAACCAATACGAAGAGGCCTTTACCCTGCTTAGTCGCCATATCTGCAAAAGGTTCAATACCATCTGCCCCCGTGTAACCGTTGACAGTTATTGCATCGGGCGCGAGGTTGTCTTCAAGGCCTGCCAGTTCAGAATTTTCCAGGTGGGCACAAGCGTAAGCTTCCGCGGTATGGCCTATGTCACCTCGTTTCACATCTCCGATTATCTCCAGGCCCAAATCGTCAGCCTCAGAAATCAGAGAATAGTATGACTCCAGGCCTTCCCAGAGGTACTTTTCAAAAAATGCAATATTTATCTTCACGGCAGGAACCATCGGGGCAACGATTCGCATTGTTTGCGTGCAGAAGTCGAAAATAGCATCGACTGCTGCAGCGGCGTCAAATTCGTCGTTCATCTGACGATGTGTTCTTATTGCAGAAGGAAGCCTGGTGTAAACGGGGTCCAATCCGACAATCAGAGAAGTTTTCTTTGTTTTTACAGCCTCACAGAGACGGTCAGCAAAATGATTTGCCATATTCTAAATCCTCATATATAGAAAAATCCTTTTAACAACAATGAAAACTACTATAATCAAACAAATGATTTCAGGCAAGACAGAAATACCAAATAGGGATGCAGATTTGAAAATTCGTGTCAAATCGAGATTTAAAAAATTAGCCATATGGCTCTTGGTTGATTTGGCCGTGTTGGCAATTCTCTTTGCTTTCCTATTGTACAGACCCGGCCGTTATAAACCGACCGAACACAGCTCCGATAACTACAGACGCGGAGAAGTAAGTCCTTATCTAACAAATGACTTGATGCCGAAGATTTATAACGGAGCTCAACGTGGTGAGCCGTTTGAGTTGATTGTTACCCAGGATGGACTTAATGATACGATTAATCGTTTAGACTGGCCAGTGGAATCAGAGGGTGTTCTTTTATATAATCCTGCAGCACTTATCATTCAGGATACCATTGTGCTGATGGGAACGGCAGACGCAAAAGGAGTGGAATTCATCATTACTATTGAATTGGAGCCTGAAATCGATGAGCAAGGATTAATTAATCTTAGAGTTTCTAAGATTAAGGTTGGAGCTATGAATATTACACCTCTTGCCAGGATGATGGCCAAAAAGACGTATACTCAGAAAGTTGCTGCTATGCCTGTTGATAAAAGTGCTTTGCGGACAAAAATTGTTGCTTCACTCCTGAATAATGAGCCTTTTGAGCCGGTTTTTAGTATCGATGATAGAAAGGTGCGAATTGATAGTATTACTATAACGGAAGAAAAATTGCTGCTGCTTATCGTTCCGAGTTCATAACATGTTTTTGTGTTATATACCTTGTGCATCGGCCAAAAGGGGTGATGGAGCCCTTAAAAGGCCATTTTATACGGACGTTGGTGATTTTGATTTGTTAAGCTGTTGTGTTTATGTCACAATTTGGTTGAAAAAATATACAAATTCGGCAAAAAAATTATTGCTATTGCCGGATTTGACGATTATTATAAAAAGTTTAGTTATAAGGATTAACGGCTACCAGAGCTAAGTTTTAGATTTTAGAGGTGCTCAAAATGGTTTTGACAGGATTAGCGAACAGTGCAAAGTAGGCGAACAACAATTGACCTGCATGAATGTGCTGCTTCGCAAATGGTGGCTAAGAATTTGTTGTTTCTACTTCAATGTGGGAAGACGAACGAGGTTTTTTGCTATTGGAGGCAGATGATGTAGCATAAATGTACTACACCTCTGTTCGTTTGTATCAGGAAACCTGCTTTGCAGAGTATTCCTTGTTGAAGAAGTGGAAACGTAGATAGTTTCCATTTTTTTTTGTCCGTGAGCCTATAGTCAGGTGCCGGGCCGGAAAAAGGAAGTAAAACGGTGCTGGATTAAAGAGAAAAGACAATGAATCAGGAATTGTTAAGAATTGTGGAAAATATTTCCCGGGATAAGAATATCGATAAGGAATCGATATTTGTGGACCTGGAAGAAGCTATGGTTTCAGCGGCGAGAAAACACTTTGGAGAGCTTGACAGCAATATAGTTGTGAATATTGACCGTAATACCGGTCAGATAACGGCCTTTAAGGACGACGAAAAAATCAATATCAAACAACTCGGACGTATCCCTGCGCAAACGGCCAAACAGGTTATGATACAGAAGATACGAGCCGACGAGAGAGACAGTATATATGCCGAGTTTGTTCAGCGAAAGGGCGAAATCACGAGCGGTACGGTTGTTAGATATGAAAGCGGTACGGTGATTGTAAACCTGGACCGCTGGACCGAGGCTTTTATGCCGAAAGGCGAGCAGATAATGGGTCAGACACATCGGGTGAGTGAGAGAATTCGATGTTTGATTCTTGATGTGAAGGAAACTTCTAATCAGGTAAAAATTATTCTTTCTCGCACACACCCTGATTTTATTCGTCGATTATTCGAGTTGGAAGTTCCGGAAATTAATGAAAAGATTATTGAAATTAAGGCACTTGCTCGAGAAGCAGGTTACCGAACGAAGGTTGCGGTAGTATCATTCGACGACAAGGTTGATCCTGTCGGGGCGTGTGTGGGTGTGCGCGGCAGCCGGATAAAAAATATCGTTGATGAACTCGGTGGAGAGAAAATAGATATTGTTCGTTGGAATGAATCATCCCAGGTGCTTGTGGCGAATGCTTTGATGCCGGCGAAAGTGAGCGAAATAGCTTTGTGTTTCGAACTGGGACGGGCAACAGTTGTTGTCGATGAGGACCAGCTTAGTTTGGCCATCGGTAAGCACGGACAAAATGTTCGATTGGCGGCTCGATTAACCGGTTGGGATATCGATATACTAACACCGGACGAATACAATCAGGGTGTCGAGCGATTAACAAATTGTGTTAAGGCTGTAGAAGGCGCTGATGATACGATTGTTGACAAATTGATAGCATTAGGCGTTATATCCGTCGGAGACCTCGATGATGTCGGCGTTGAACCTCTTGTGAATGAACTAAAACTTGACGCGGAGGTTTCTGAAAAGATGATTGCAGCTGCGGTTAAAGAAATCGAACGTTTGGAAGCGGAGGCTAAACAGAATGATGCAGAAAAGCAGTTAGCCCAGCAGACGAAAACGACAGGTAAAGAACAATAAGTGTTTTTAATGAATCATGACAGGGTCTAAATCTGTCTGATATGAATAGGGTTTGAGCCCAAATTCAATTTTGGAGATTTATTTTTGGCCACAACGAGAGTTTATATTTTAGCAAAGGAGCTTGGGATTAAAAGTGCTGCCGTTGTGAAGAAATGCCAGGATGAGGGGCTGGATGTAAAGAACCATATGTCGGTTTTGTCAGCCGGTTTGGCAGCGACTATTAAGGAATGGTTCAGTGAGGGTGAAAATGTTACAACGGTTGAGACAGCTCAGAAGGTGGATCTGGAAAAGGTTCGAGTCAAGAGGAAGAAAAGGAAAAAAACGGCTGTAAAGAAAGAAGAAGTTACCACATCTAAACCGGCGCCGCCAAAGACCAGACGAACTAAAAAAGTAGCTGAGAAAACTGCTGCAGCTGAAGCTGAACAGGTCGTCGAGGAAGAGACAGCAGTTCCTGCTATAGTAGAAGAACCTCAACCACCAGAGGAACAGATAATTGAAACCCCTCCGGAAGAAAAAGAGCCGGAACCGATACTGCCCGCCGGGCCGATTTTGAAGAAACCTAAGCCGGCCAAACTTAGCGGGCCACAGGTCGTTCGTATTGAGAAACTGGAGCCGGTACGACGGCGTCCTCCAAAACCAAAGCCGAAACCAAGAGCCAGATACGATGCACCGATAACAGAACCACTGATGTATGACAAACAGGTGCAGGAAAAATCGGCTCCGGTTTCGGATAAGGATAAGAAACAAACATCAAAAAAACAAAAAGAAAGGACGCGTGGACGAAGGCGGGAAGAACGAGAACCGGAAACGATAAGAAAGTCTAAACAAGGCAGTAAATGGCGACAAAGAGATATTGAGGAAAGGCAAGCCCGACTTGAAGCTGCGGGTGGCGAGGGTCTTCGGTTAAGGCCCACACGTAAAATCGCCTCGAAATCCAAACAAGTAGCTACTACGGTTGCCCGGCCACAACGAGTTGTTATACATGAGCCGATTACAGTAAAAGATTTATCGGCAGCTCTCGCGATTAAATCAACGGATATTATCCAAAAACTTATGCAGCATGATGTAATGGCCACGGCCAATCAGGTTATTAGCAGTGACGTTGCAGAAATTGTTGCTCTGGAGTTTGAGACGGAATTGATAATAGAGCGTAAAAGCTCTCTGGAGGAGAAAATACGAGCTGAATTCGAAGAACGCAAGAAAACTAATCTCCAGAAGCGGGCAGTTGTTGCCGCGATGCTTGGGCATGTTGACCATGGTAAGACAAGTCTGCTGGATAAAATTCGTTCGAC
>JASFMF010000134.1:0-5641 GCA_050117705.1 Phycisphaerales bacterium | reverse complement strand
GAGTGTGCTCATTCACACAAGAAGCTGACTCTTAACTGGGCGTCATAATAGTGTTAGCGATTGATCCCTTAATAAATTAAGGGGCTATATATTAGAGCAAGCCACCTTTCGATTGATTCCGTTCCGTCTCGTCTAAAGCCGAGTAAACTCCAGCCGGATTTTCGCTGCGCTACAACATGATAGACGAAGTGCCGGAGTGATTAATTATAGTGCGAACTGAAGGCAGAAAGCAAGTTGATTAGAGAATTAGCGAATTAGAGATTAGCCGCCCACAATAACGTAGTCAACTTTGTGGGCGTTGAACAACTCGAGCAGTTCTTTGAAGTCTTTTTGTATCTCCATATATCTGTGCCCTCAAAGAATCTACAGCAGCAAGACGCTCTTCGGCCGGCCTGCTGAGCCAGTATTGAAGGTTCTGTTCGACCTCGGAAAAATCATCTAAACGATGTTTGTCTACTTTTTTCCTAATCATAGGATATATTATACATCATTAATCTTTTGCATAAAAGAAAAAAGCTACGCGCCGGCCGGGGGCAGAAATGGAGGAAAATCAAAAGTTAAAAGTAAAAAGGCAATCCGTCTAAAGCCGGATCTACGCTGCGCTCCGAAATTAAGGAATCAAAGATCAAAAAGCAATTGGTGTGCGGAAGGTGTAATTTCTGAAATATTATTGACAAAACCGGTGGTAATTGGTGTAACATAACGAGTTATCGGGCAGAATGGATACGCAATTATGAAAATCTGGAGTTCAAAATGAAAAGAAGCATTTTACTTTCGGCATTATTACTGATTGCAGTTTTTATTGTCATTGGCTGCAAAAGCGAGATTGCAGAAGTTAAAGCGCCTTACGAGAGACGTTTATTGCCGGGTGAGCCCGCCTTACGGAAAATGACCAGCTCTTATGAAGTCCCGGACTTTACAATGGCCTGTTTCGATTTGACCGACCTGCGTAAGGCGATAACGAACAGTCAGGACTATTTGCGGAAGCCTTCGAGCCAGGAATTCTTCCCCTGTCGATATACTTCAAGCGACCAAACCGATAGTGGCGAGATTAGCCACAGCCAGGCTCTCAGCAGCCTGAATGCGTTCGCGGCTTTGCTGGATTCCGGTTTGACGGGTAAACAGCTGAATGAGGCTGTTCGGGCGAAGTTCGATGCGTATATGTCGGTCGGTTGCGACGGCATTGGGACGGTGCTGTTTACGGGTTACTATACGCCGATATTCGATGGTTCTTTATCCCAAAAAGGACATTACAATTATCCGTTGTACAGGACGCCCGACGACCTTGTAAAGGATGCAACCGGGGAGATTCTTGGGCGCAGGAGCCGGAGCGGGAATATAAGGCCGTATCCGCCAAGGTCTATGCTTGAGGATTTGGATATGCTGGAGGGTATGGAGCTGGTGTGGCTCAGAGACCCATTCGAGGCTTATATTGCTCATGTGCAGGGCTCGGCCAAGATCAGACTTCCCGATGGAAAAACAATTGCCGTCGGCTATGATGCCAGCAACGGACATGAATATCAAAGCGTCGCTAAAGAGCTTGTCAGGGATGGCAGAATAAGTCCCGAGCAGGTGAGTTTGTCTGAAATGATAGCTTTCTTTAGGAGAAACAAAGATTTGGTTGATGTGTATGTCCGGCGGAATCCGCGGTTTGTTTTCTTTAAGAAGGAGATGGGGGAGCCTCGGGGTAGCCTTAATGAGCCGGTGATACCGTACAGGAGTATCGCCACTGATAAGTCTATTTTTCCGCGTGGTTGCTTGACGTTCATCACAACTTATTTACCGAAGGTGAAAGATACTATGGGGAGCCTCGGAACTACAAGCACGATTGCCAATCAGCTCTATAGCGGCTTTGCCTTAGACCAGGATACGGGCGGGGCGATTCGTGCGGCCGGCCGCTGTGATGTTTATATGGGACAGGGCGAGATGGCCGGTGAGCTGGCGGGGCAAACGTATCAGGAAGGACGGCTGTATTACCTGTTTCTAAAATAGACTGTCACAGTCTTTCCCTGAATCAGATTTCTTACCCTCGTTTTTCAGACCATAGAAATGGACATTGCGATTTATCAGCATCTGAGCGTGACAGGAATATTCTTGACAATTAACTCAGGGAATGTATAATTATACTTGAGCCGGTAATTTTCTTCAGAGAATCAAAAAGGAGAAAGGGTGCAGGATTCACTTTGTTTTGGTCATTAATTCCTGCCTGCGGTGTTATTTGATGATGAGCAGCGTGCTGATTGTAGATGGAGGAAAAATGAGGTACAGAACCGCTATTTTTGTCGTTTCGATGATTGTGCTGCAATTATGCGGCAGTCTTTATGCTTCGCCGGTTACGGAGCAGGATGCCCGGATGGTAGTGACCGGCTGGCTCAGGGCCGATTCGGAGCCGATGGGCGCAACTCTTGGCCGAGATGTATCAAGGGTTGAGACGTTTAGTAATGGCGATGGTGAGCCGGTTTACTATATTGTTTATCTGGATCCATCCGGTTTTGTAATAGTATCGGCGGACGATTTGGTTGAGCCGATTATTGGTTTTGTTGAAGATGGCGTTTATGACCCGTCGGATGAGAACCCATTAGGCGCATTGGCAACAAGAGACCTTAACGGTCGAATTGCAAAGGTTCGTAGTAACGTCAAGTTGTTGTCGGAGGGCACAGGAACTAAAGCTACAGAGACTCAAAAGAAGTGGAGTTTCCTCAAAGGTCTTGCCGGCAGTTCCAAGGATGAAGTTCGCCTGATGAGACGAAGTTTCGTTTCCGATGTTCGAGTTAAGCCTCTTGTGCAAACAAAATGGAACCAGGATTATGTTTATCAGGATACTTCGCCATATTCAACTCGTCTGTGCTATAACTATTACACGCCGAACAACTATTACTGCGGGTGTGTTGCTGCAGCAATGGCCCAGTTGATGTTTTACCATCAATACCCCACAGAAGGAATTGGCGTTAATGAATTTACCATCACAGTTGACAATCTTCTACTGTATGTATTCACGCGTGGTGGTGACGGCGATGGCGGGCCGTACAATTGGAACGATATGGTGTTGGACCCCAATTACGACACGCCCGATGCACAGCGCAGAGCAATCGGGACACTTTGCTATGACGCCGGTGTTTCTGCTCATATAAGCTACGGTGACAGTGGTTCCAGTGCAGAAGTTTTTCTTGCGAAGGAAGCGTTGCTCAATACCTTCTCTTACAGTAATGCCATTTATGGATATGGCGGAGGGCCTAATTTAGGCCCGGGACTAATCGGGATGATAAATCCTAACCTTGATGCGGAGATGCCTGTTATCCTTACTATCCAGCAGGATTCAGGGAGTAGCCACGCTGTTATATGTGATGGTTATGGCTACAATACATCGACTATGTATCATCATATTAATGTGGGCTGGGGCGGTTCTTATGATGCCTGGTACAACTTGCCTGATGTAGAACTAAAAAGCAACTATGAATACAACTCGGTGGATAAATGCATATATAATATTTTCACAACCGGGACCGGTGAAATCATCAGCGGGCGTGTTACTAACTCAGCCGGCAATCCGCTCGATAATTGCGTTGTTACCGCACAGCAGGTAAATGGCGCAACGTTTACAGCTACAACCAATGCGAAAGGTATATATGCTCTGGTCGGTGTTTCTTCCGATTCGACATATACAATCAGTGTGACCAAGCCGGGTCATAACTTTAGTACAAGAACGGTTATTACTTCAAAGTCCGAAGACCGACGGGCATTTTCAGGGAACAGATGGGCGGTTGATTTTCCAAATTCTCCGCCGGGTAGTGTTGTTTATGTTGACGAGGATGCTGTGTCAGGAGCGAACGACGGTTCGAGCTGGGCCAGTGCTTTTGCTGACCTTCAGGATGCTTTGGAAGTTGCCGCAATTTATCCTAATGATGTCAATGAAATATGGGTAGCCGGGGGAATTTACAGGCCGGATAGGAATACGGGCTTTCGTTCATTCAGTTTTCAACTCGTTAATGGTATTGGTTTATATGGTGGTTTTGCCGGTAATGAAACCGGGCGGCAGCAGAGAAATACACTGATAAATGAGACAATACTCAGCGGTGATATAAATGGTGATGATGGAATGAACTTTACCGGCAGAGATGAGAACAGCTTTCATGTTATAACCGGCAACGGGACCGATAGCACTGCAATTATTGACGGCTTTACAATTGTCGGTGGTAATGCAAATGGAAGCTATATGGAGGGATATGGGGCGGGTATTTATATTTACAGGGGCAGTCCGACCGTCAATGATTGTAAATTCATCGATAATAATGCAGATGACGGCGGCGCCGGAATGTACAATAGTTATTGCGAACCGATAGTGACTAACTGCACATTCATCATGAATGAGGCTAGATGGGGCGGCGGGATGTATAACGGATATAACAGCAATCCAACCCTAACTAACTGCACGTTCAATGGGAATTCAGCAACATCACGCGGTGGCGGAATGTATAACGGAAATAACAGCAATCCAACCCTAACTAACTGCACGTTCAGCGAGAACTCAACAACATACGAAGGTGGCGGGATGGAAAATACCGGCAACAGTAATCCGACTCTGGAGAACTGTACCTTCAGTGATAATTCGGCTGAATATGGAGGCGGGATGCACAATTATGAAAGCAGCCCGACTCTTACCGGCTGTGTGTTTAGCGAAAATTCAGCTCAATGGGGTGGTGGAATGCTTAGTAACATTGATAGTAGCCCGATACTAGTCGGATGTAACTTCCTTAACAATGAAGCCGACGATGGAGGCGGCGGGATGTGTAACTGGAACAGCAGCAATCCAGAGGTTATTGGTTGTATGTTCAGCGGAAATTCGGCAGCAGATAATGGTGGAGGGATGTACAATAATTTATGCGAACCAAACCTGACTAATTGCACGTTCAATGAAAATTCAGCTCAGCGGGGAGGTGGATTGTATAACGACTGCTACGGTTGCCCGTTACTGACAGACTGTAACTTTGTGAACAATTCGGCCGAGTACGGCGGCGGTATGGAAAATGCCAATAACAGCAGCTCGACTCTGAAAAACTGTATCTTCAGCAGCAATGAAGCCGAATACGGCGGTGGGGTATATAGTAATGAGAGCGACTCGACCTTGCTTAGCTGCATATTTGGAAATAACTCTGCAGGATGTGGGGGCGGATTGTTCTGTGACGAAAATTCAGAATCCGTATTGACCAATTGCAGCATAGTAGAGAATCAGGTTACTTCATCAGGCGGCGGGTTTTACAATAGTAACGAGAGCAGCGCTACTCTGGTCAACTGCATCGTATGGAATAACGCTTCAGGGCAGATAGTGAATGACGAAGGTGCAAGCGCAATCATTACGTACAGTGATGTTCAGGACGGTTGGCCAGGGCAGGGAAATATCGATAACGACCCGCTCTTTGCAGACCCATCTAACGGCGATTATCATTTGAAGTCACGGGGCGGCCGATGGGACCCGGTCAGCCAAAGCTGGGTTCTGGATTCGGTAACAAGCCCGTGCATTGATGCAGGGGACCCGACAACTTCATTTAGTTTAGAACCGGTACTCAACGGCGGCAGAGTCAATATGGGGGCTTATGGCGGCACCACAGAGGCGAGTAAAAGACCATAAGCTTAGCATTATTGA
>JASFMF010000133.1:0-5698 GCA_050117705.1 Phycisphaerales bacterium | reverse complement strand
TATGAAATTCAGGAAATAGATAATGAAAGCGCTATCGCAGAGGGTCAATTAAAATTAAGGTTTGCTCTGTTGGATCTGCAAAAATACCTGGGTGCTGATATAGCGAACAGGCTGATTGAAGATTTAAACGATAACGATGTTTCGAAAACAACAACAGATAACATAAGCAAATCCAATATCGTACCAAATACTAATGAGGGGGAGTTTTTCGGTCAAACGCAAAACGACGCAGGCCTGCTGAGTGACATGCCGAATATGGGTGTAAAAGAAATGTTAAACTTAGTGCCAGGTGACTCGGGAAGAGTGAATGGCAAATCGATTAAAAATACGAATGAGGCTTTGAAGCTAACCGAGCTTATAGCCCCGTTTATAGATGAGGTAAAGAATGACCCGAATTTATTAGCCGGCTCAGCCGCCGGAGAGGAATGGAAAGGAATGCAGGACAATATTGTCATGGCTGAGGGACAACTGAAGACGGCAGAGGATACTTTAACCGGTACCAGAAAACTTCACGATGCTAATTATGTTTCCGACCTCGACCTCCAAAAAGACGAGCTAACTTTGGTAAATCGCAAGTTTTCACGTGAAAGTTCCGAGGTGACTCTGAAATTATTTCTTGACTACGATTTTCCCAAAAGTGCCGAGCAGTTTCTTAGTGACTATATCGAGGCCGGTCGCAGTTTGCAGCGGACGTATGCACAGTGCCGCTCAAGACTGGCGCAGGCCCAGGTGAGGTTAAGTACCGCCCAGCAGAGATATAACAGACAGGCTGAGCAGGTCAGAGAACTGAAGGAGCAGATAGAGTTTTGTATTATTAGAGCAAAAGCTCCCGGGCTGGTGGTATATGGCACCGGTGGTACCGACGATATTTTCAGGGCAATGCGTGGCAGAGGTGGTGGAATGAGTAGTGGAATCATTGCTGAAGGTGAAACAGTTACTGAAGGGCAGACGATTATATCGATGCCCGATACTGCAACAATGGTTGCTGAAATCAGTGTTCATGAGACTGAGGTTGATAAGGTTCGCCCGGGTCAACCTGCGACCATTGTTATGGATGCTTTCCCCGATAGAGTTTTTCAGGGTGAGGTGATTGAAGTAGCGCCATTGCCCGACCAGCAACGCGGCTGGATGAATCCGGACCTTAAGGTTTACGAAACTTTGGTGAGAATAGATGGCAGCCATGATTTTCTAAGAAGTCGAATGTCGTGTAAAGTCACTATTCTGGTTGCGCAAATCAAAGATACTGTAATTGTGCCTATTCAGGTAGTTTCAAATCGGGGTGGGAAAAAAGTATGTTTTGTTAAGACTGCACAGGGTCCTCAGGAGCGTGTAGTGCAGACAGGGCTTTTTAATGATACGTTTGTGGAAATTGCCGAAGGTTTAGAGGCCGGTGAGGAAGTACTGCTTAATCCTTCAATGGTGGTCGATAGATTTAGCGGTGCGGATATATATGGACAGCAGCAAGCAATACCGCAGGAGAGACCTAAGTCGGATGCCGCTGATGCGAATGATACAGAAACTCAAGGCCGGCCGGATGACCAGACGAGAAGAAGAGGCGGCAGGTCCAGAGATGGGGACAGGCAAGGCATGCGTGGTGATAGATCGGCTGAGGGTGGACGGTCACCCTGGGGGGCAGGGCCACCGGGAGGCAGGCAATTTCAGCTGACGGATGAAATGATTGATAAGATAATGAAAGGTATGGCACAAACCAATCCGGAGAAAGCTAAAGAACTGGAAAAATTGCGTAAAAGTGATCCTGAAAAGTTCAAATCAGAGCTTATGGCGGATATGCGTAATATGATGAGACGAATGATGCAGCAGGGTGGAGGTGGTATGATGCCGGGACAAGGACAGGGACAAGGTAATGCAGAAGGTAGAAGAAACCGTTAATTTTGAGACAGACAAGCCAATTTTGGTAATGGAAAAGTTATGTAAAAACTACCATCTTGGTACGGTGGAACTACGGGTTTTACGCGAAATAGACCTTGCCATTACCAGAGGCGAATATGTAGCTATCATGGGTCCCAGCGGTTCTGGTAAATCCACAATGCTTAATATGATTGGTTGTCTCGACCGTCCTACAAGTGGAAATTATCTGCTTGGCGGGCAGAGTGTGTCTTCACTTGATGACGACCAACTGTCAATGATACGTGGTACGCGTATCGGGTTTGTGTTTCAGTCGTTTAATTTGATCAATCAGCTCAACGTCGTAGAGAATATAGAAGTTCCGATGTATTATCAGGGATTTTCCGAGGATGAAAGTAAAGAGCGAGCAAAGGAACTGGCCGCAATGGTAGGACTTGGTGACAGATTTGGGCATCGACCTTCGGAATTAAGTGGTGGTCAACAACAGCGGGTGGCGATTGCAAGAGCATTAGCGAATGACCCTCTGATTATTTTAGCGGACGAGCCAACCGGCAACCTTGATTCCGAAAGTGGTTCTGAGATACTGTCTATCCTTGATAGATTGCATGAACAAGGTAAGACGCTTATAGCCGTTACGCATGATGAGAGTATTGCGGCGGGAGCCGAAAGAGTTATACGTCTTTTGGATGGCCGCATACAAAGAGAGGAATATAACAAACGGTAAATACTTTATGTTTCTTTTTCGTTTTAAACGAACATTTAAGCTGGGGGTGAAAAGCCTCTGGATGCACAGGTTACGTTCGACGCTGACAACATTGGGCATTATATTCGGCGTTTCCTCGGTTATTGCCATGCTGGCTATAGGTGAAGGGGCCAGCCAGGATGCCCAGGAACAAATAGCTCAGCTTGGTAGCCATAATATTATTATTAAAACTGTTGAACCTACCGAAGACCAGTCAGCTGTTGGTCAGCAACAAACTTTGAAAGAATATGGCCTGACTTACGCGGATGCCGAACGTTTTCGTAACGGGATACCTGATGTCCAGGTTATAGTGCCGAATCGCCGTCTTTCCCAACAGGCACAATATCGTACTCGCAGAGCGTCTATAGAAGTAGTTGGCACAGTGCCGTGGTATCCGGAGATATCAAATATCCAGGTAAGTTATGGACGGTTTATCAGCAGTACAGATATGCAGTATAAAAGAGGCATTTGTGTTGTGGATGGAAAGTTAGTTGAAGAATTGTTTGCTTTTGATGACCCTTTAGGGCAGGATGTGAAAATAGCAAGCGATTACTACCGTGTAGTTGGTGTTGCTACTGAGCGTGCCAAATCCAAGACGGCAAATGGTTTTGAGAATAAAGACCCTACGGGTGCAAAGAAAGTTGGTGCAAATTTAGGCAGTATCTATATTCCTTTGAATACAGTTCAGAATCGATTTGGTGAGATGTCACTGCAGATTAGTGCAGGCAGTCGGAATATAGAAAAAGTTGAACTACAGGAAATAATTGTAAAAGTTCGCGATATAAGCCAGGTAATGGGAACACGCCGGAGTGTCGAAACACTACTGAGTCGTTTTCATAAGAAGGATGATTATGAGATAACCGTCCCCCTGGAACTTATGAGACAGGCAAGAGAATTTCAGCGAATTTTTACTATTGTTCTCGGGTCAATCGCGGCGATTTCACTTGTTGTCGGCGGTATTGGAATTATGAATATTATGCTGGCTACGGTCAGCGAGCGAACCCGGGAGATAGGTATTCGTCGAGCTCTTGGAGCCAAGAGGCGAGACATTATCTTTCAATTTCTATCCGAAACGTTACTTTTAACTTTATCCGGGGGTATTCTTGGAATTATCCTGGGCTCTCTGATACCATTTTTTGTGACCCATTTTGGGCAGATGCGAACGGTAATAACAACCAGTTCATTGATATTGGCTTTTGGCATCAGTGCAGGAGTTGGGATAATCTTTGGCCTGTATCCAGCCTATCGTGCCGCTAATATGGATCCGATAGAATCGTTACGGCATGAATAGTTTCTGTTTGGGGGATTTGTTTTTCGACGTTTTAAAGTAAGATAAATTTAAAGTTAGTGCGATAGATTCCAATTTGTCCTCGATGAAATCCATAAAAGTCATTGACTCGGCAATTGTTTTTGTGTTAAAATAGGTATAAGTAGTATAATAGATTACACATGATACATCCGGATGATGGTGATTCAAGCCTTCGTTGGGGAAGGGTTTAGAAGATGCTCAAATATATGAAAGCTTCGCTATTTGCACTTGTGGTGTTTATATTTTTAGTTAGTACTGTCGAGGCTCAGAATCAGCAGGAAGTTGGCCCTTCTGTTGTGATTAATGAGATTCACTATGATCCGGATGTTAGAACTGAGCTGGTTGAGTTTGTTGAGCTTTATAACTTTGGCTCAACAAGTGTCAATCTTTCCGGCTGGTATTTAAGCGACGGTATTTCTTATCAATTCCCATCCGGTACTATACTAAGCGCAGGTGGCTACGTTATCATAGTTCAGAATCCAGATCATGTTCGAAGTAAATGGAATAATGTACCTCGCAGTTTAATCTTTGGCCCATTTGAAGGCAAACTCAGGAATGAAGGCGAAAGAATAGAACTTTGTAATGCCAACGGCGAAGAAATCGACCGGGTGGATTACCAGCTTGGTTTTCCCTGGCCGACTGTTGGTGATGCGATGCCGGACAACCAACCCGGAACGGGTCATTCTATCCAGCTTATTAATTCGTTTATCGATAATGACTTAGCCGGAAGCTGGCGCTCGGCTTCCCCCACACCTGCAGCATATAATCAATCTGTTTATCTTGACAATCCACCTCCTCATATTCGCCAGGTTGGGCATTCTCCTAAACAACCCGTATCAGGTGAGCCGGTAATTATAACAGCAAAAGTGACCGACTCCGATGGAGTATCTAATGTGATATTGCAATACCAGATTGTAGAACCTGGTAGGTATATCCCGGTGACTGTTCCGAATTTTCCATCAAGGAATCCGGCCACCCGACCAAATCAGGATTATGAAAGAGGATGGAGGAGTTTAGTCATGCACGATGATGGGATGAATGGCGATGAAGTGGCTAATGATGGTATTTATACGGTTCGAATACCAGGTTCTTTGCAGGTCCACCGTCGTCTGATACGTTATCGTATTGTAATTGAAGATAACGCTGGATACGACCTTGCAGTGCCGTATTCTGACGATCCTCAGCCTAATTTTGCATACTTTGTCTATGATGGTGTTCCTGCCTGGCGTGGTGCAATAAATCCTAATGGTTCCTCACCCGAAAATCGGGTTGTTACATACAGCGCTGAGTTGATGCAATCTTTGCCGGTTTACCATTTGTTGTCCAGAGAAGTGGATATACAGAACTGTCAATATAATCGTTCGTACGATAATACGGAGTACTACTTCTCAGGTACATTGGTTTATGACGGTGAAGTTTATGATAACGTTCACTATCGAATCAGGGGCCAGTACTCTCCTTTCCAAACAGGCAAAGAGAAATGGAAGTTTGATTTCAGTCGCGGCCACTATTTTCAGACTCGTGACGATTACGGGAAAAAGTATGAGAGTAAATGGGACAAAATGAATGTTGGCACCGGTACCTGTCCCTGGTGGCAATATCCGCATCCAGGAAACTGGGACAGGGGTACGCGTGGAATGATGTTGAATGAAGCGCTTGCTTTCAGGCTGTATAATATGGCTGGTGTTCCGAGCAGTAATACTAATTTTTTTCATTTGCGCGTTATTGACAACGCAGTCGAAACCAGTTCCACGAACCAGTATGAAGGTGACTTTTGGGGT